>DASYHQ010000007.1 GCA_035998445.1 Tepidisphaeraceae bacterium
ACGAACAATCACGAGACCGGCGTCACCTACCCGATCGACGTGCGGCGCATCACGATCCTGCGCAACAACATCATCGGCGGTCGCATCTACACGACGGGCCGCAACTGGGGCGAGCCCGGCGCGCAGGTCAGCCGGCAGATCGCCAGCGACTACAACCGGTTCAAGCCGGATGCCAGCGGCGTCTGCTGGCGGTTCTTCCGCACCGACATGCGGACGTTGCCGCAGATGCGGGCGTTCGGGTTCGAGGTCAACGGGGCGATCGTTTAGGGATCGACCCCAAGGCGACGGTCGTCAAGTGGGGGCGTCGGGACGGGGGAAGTGGGCGGCGTTTAAGCAGCACGACGGAGCAATGACGATCCATGCCAGCCATCCACAACAACGCAACCCGCCCTGCCTTCAACGCCATGCGCGCCAATCGCGTGGATGTCGTGATGCTATCCGACAGCAACGGGCTGTTCGGCGGGCACGGCTGGGACCACGGCTGGCAGCACGCGCTGAACCTGAAGTACAGCCTCTACGCCACCGGCTCCATGTACCAGAACGAAAACATGAGCAGCGGGTCGGGCGTGGGCTTCAACGCCCAAGTCATGCAGACCGGCAACTCGCTGCTCAGCCTGCCGTCGACCGCACTGACGGGCACCGGCTCAATCACGGCCAACGGCTTCACGCTGGCCGGCAGCGGCACGATGTTCACCACCGAACTGTCGGTCGGGCAGATCGTACGTGTCGGCAGTGGTTCGTTCGGTCGCATCGTCTCGATCACGAACGACACGACGGCAACGGTGGCACTGGCGTGGGGCGGGTCGCTCAGCGGTCAAGCGCTTTTGAAGTATGCCAAGCCGCCGGCCGAGCTGTATCAGTACATCGACTTGGGCAACGTGTCGGACGTTGGGCTGCACCCGATCAATTACTTCTACGTTGAGGCAGGAACGACCTTCAGCGCCGGCCAGAACGGCGTCATCCTCGCGTCCACCTCCCCCTTGGACGTGTCGGGGCCGCTCATCGCCCGCTGGCGCTACGGGACGTTCAACGGTGGTGCCGGATCGTTCCGGCCCGGCTTCCGCCTCGAATCGTCGCCGTTCACTGTGCTGGCGGTCCACGGCAGCGGGGCGATCTCGACCAACACCGGCGCCGTCGGCATGGCGACGGCCGAGGTGTCGCTCGCGGCGGCGAACCGAGAGGGCTTAAACCTCGGGGTGCGGTGGCGTCTCGACGGGCAGGCCCACGCGGTCGGCCCGTTCTTTGGCCTGTCCACGCGCGTCTACCGTTCCGACCGCACGGCGGGGGCCAGCCTCCATACGCTCGACTTCAAGGGCGGCAAGAGTACCCGCACGCTGGCGCTGGACGTCCAATCGGCGTCGGACGCGATGCTGACGGAGTACTTCGGCGAGGTGCGGGCGCTGCAGGCGTCGCAGTCCAAGCGACACGTCGTCATCGTCATCAACTCCGGCGTCAACGACCGCAACGAGACGGGTGCGAGCGTGGGGCCGACGCCGAACGCGACCGGCGACAGTCCCGCGGCCTACGCCGACAACCTCCAGGCGATCATCAACCGCGTGCGGGCGATCTGGACGCTGAACGGCTGGCCACTGTCGGAGCTTTACACCCTCGTGATGCCGTCGCACGCGATCAGTGCTCCCGACGATGCCGAGGTCATCACGTACCGCACCGCCGCGCAGGGCGTGGCCGACGCCAACCCGCAGACCGACGTGGTGGACCTGTCGCAACTGGCTGACTTCACCGTCATGCGAGCGAACGGCTGGTACGCGGGCACGGGCGACCGCAACCACCTGACGCAGATCGGCTACGAGGGGCTGAGCGTGCGGATCATCGACGCGCTGTCGGCGGACCTGACGTACGCTGATCTGGCGGTTCAGTCGGACCTGGACACGTTGCTGACCCGCATCCCTGGCGTCGTGCAGCCGCAGACCGGCGACGCCTACGCCAAGGCGGTAGAGGCCAAGGACAGCGCCGACGCGGCTGCACGACCCGGTGACGCGATGACGCTGACGGCCGCGGCATGGCATACGGGTGGCGAGATCATCGAAGGTCACCTGCTCGACGAGGGCGACGGCCAGATGCTGGTCAACATGCTCGTCGGCGCCATCGGCAACAGCAACGTGGACGAACTGTCGCTCGTCGCCGCCATCCGCGCCGACATCGAACGCACGGGCGGCACGCTGGCGCTGACGTACACGGCCGCGGAAGGTGCGCGAACCATCGCCTCCAACACGTTCGACGCGGTGGGGGAGATCGACCTTACCGGCCTCGCGATGGAAACGACCGCTGAGGCCGCGCGCGTCGCAGCGGTGGATGCGAAGGCGGCGGCGGATGGGATCGATGCTGCCCCCGACCTGCGCGGGCCTGGCGCATCGTTGGTGACCATTCCCCTGACCGTGGACGGCGCACCCCTGGCCGACGCCGACGTCTGGATTACGAGCGATGCGGCGGGCGCCAACGTCATCGCCGGCACGCTGCAGACCGACAGTGCGGGCGAGGCGACGTTCCTGCTGGACGCGGGGTTGACGTACTACGTTTGGGCGCAACGCGATGGCGTGAACGCGATTCGGGGTCACTCGTTTGTTGCGGTGGAGGACTAATGGCGATTGAACCGATCGACACGACGGCGGCGGAGGGGATTGAGGATACCGACTGGCACTACGGCACGCTCGCGAGCGTCGCCGACTTCGTGCGGCAGCAGAACCTGTCGATCATCAGCCCGAACGGCGATGGGACGATAGACGCGACCCGCGTGCGCCGTGACGGGCTCGACAGCGACGCCTACTTCAACGTGTCGATGCGCGGCGGCGTCTACGTGGTGCCGATCACGGTCGATGACGTGGCGCTGCCGGACCTTCCCGACACGCACGAGACGAAACGCTACTTCAACTCGTTATCCGATTGGGACGTGGCGGCTAGGCTCAACGATCATCGCATGGTGTTCGGCGGCGGCAACCCGGCGGATATCGACAAGATGATGGGCGTGCTACGCGAACGCGTGGGGGCGGAGCTGGCGTTGGTGAAGTCGGGTGCCCGCGTGCTGGTGGCCGACCGGGTGCCGGTGGTCGCGAGCACAGTGGGGGTGTTTCAGTTCCCCGAAATCGATCGGCGTGGCGGGTGCCGTTCTCGCGGTGGCGAATTCAGCAGCGGAGGTTGGTGATGCCCCGCACGTACCGTAGCGAACTTGTACAGGCCATTTACGCTGCCGTCGGCGATAGCGCGCCCCTCGTGGCGACGCTGGCCAGCGTGCTGCCTGGCGCGCAGGTCCGCGTGCTGAAGGACAATCGCACGTCGCGGATCATCCGCCTCACGCTCGGCCCGCCCGGCGGGTTCCCCGTCATTCAAGTGCGCACGGGCAACAGCGACAGCGGCGACATCTTCCCGACGCCGGAGACGTATCAGGCCGAGGCGGATGTCGAACTGACTGATGACGTGCGCCGCCAGGCCGAGGTCAACGTCGAACTGCTCTACGACGCCAACGCGCAGTCGCCGATCGACGACGCAATCCGCGACCAAATCGAGACGCACGCGATGGCCGCGGTCGCGGGCCTTGGCCCGAAGGTCATCGACGGCCTGGGCCGCATGACCTACCGTCGCACGCAACGAATCAAAGAGACGATGAACGGCGTCGCGGTCGAACTGACCCGCATCGTCATCACTGCCAACTTCATCATCGAAGGCAGCGCGACGCTGCCCGATTAACTGCCCCTCTCACAACCAGGAGTCCACTATGCCCCGGAATACCCGATGGGCCGCCATCGTCACGTTGCCAGCCGGCGGCCAACGCCGCGTCGGTTTCATGTACAGCAAGCCCGACGCCACCGAAGAGGAAGTGCGTCATCACACGACGTTCATCGCGCCGCTGCCGTTGTTCCGCGGCCAGACGGACGAGAACGTGAAGTTCTACGGCCCGTTCGCCAGCACGGCCGAAGAGGTTGCCGCGACGACCGCCGCCCTCAAGACGTCGTCCCTCAACGCCAAGGTCAAGACGCCCAAGGCTCGGAAGCTTGAGGGCGTCCCCGACATCGACCCCAACGCGCAGCCGGTGGCCGACGCGACCAAGGGCGACACAGCCGCCGAGTAGTCCACCATCCCCGTTCGACGACCCAGTAACAAATTAGAGGAGCATCACCATGGCACTTACCCCCATTCGCGCCACGACCGGCGAGGCCGACTTCACCTTGACCGAGGAGGGCGGCGGCGGCACGCCCGTGTCGTACGCCAACATCGTCCGCGGCGTCACATTCCGCCAGGAGGCGAGCGAGGAGAACGAGAACGTCTACGCGAACGAAGCATCGGGCGGCGATTTCTCGCTCGGTACGCCGATCACCCGCGCGACCGTCCGGTATCAGTTGAAGTACGGGGCGGCCGCCACTGCTCCGTTTTATCCGATCGAGGACTTCCAGAACCGCGGGTTCGTGAAGACCTTCGCCGTCGGGTGTTCGATCAGCGGGACGATCACCTTTACCAGTAGTCAGATCAGCGACGATTCCGGCGTCTCGCGCCGTGAGGGTAACGAGGCCACCGCCCGCCTCAACGGCGCGCAGGTGTTCGCGTGGGACGAAGGCACGCCGTAATCCGGTCTGACTTGATTCCCCCGCCTCACCTCCCCCTCCCTCCCCCTTCGGAGCTTCCCCTATGTACGACTTCACGTCCGGCGCTTCGGCGCCGGTGCCGGTCCGCGTTGATGGCGCGCGGACCTACCAGGTCCAACGGTTCCTGCTGCCCGAGTTCGAGGCGCGCGTCGCGTCGTCGCGCCAACGGCAGATCGACGAGTTCACCGAGGGCATGAGCAAGCACGAGCGTGCTCAGTTCCTCGCGTTGACCCCGCCCGTTCCGGTGGACATCTACGCCGTGTGGAAGGAACTCGTCACGCCCGAGGGCATCCGTCACGTCATCCAGACGTGCATGGCCAAGTCGGGCGTTCCACAGGCGGACATCGACATCGCCCTGCGGAACGACCCGATGATCCTCCGCCGGCTGGCTGACGACCTGTCGTCGGCCGACGCCACGATCGCCGAACTGGAAGGCCAAGCCGAACGGGGATTTGAACCGGAGGCGGGGGACAGCGCCCCAAAACCGCCTTCCGGCGGGCCTACTACCGCCGGCTCCACTCCCTCGCCCGAGACTGGGGCGCAGACCTCGACCGGTTCTACGCCGCCCAGTACGGCACAGATCCAAGCCGCCTGACCTTCCTTCAGTTCCTACGCATGGCCAGCGGTGCCGAACGGGTGCTGAGCCTGCGAGCGCTGTTGGCGACGGGAACCAAGCAACGGCTCGACAAGATGGACGATGAGGCGACGGCTAAACGCGACGAGGCGATCGCCGCCATCGAACGGGCGTGCGGTGAGATCCCACCGGAAGACGAGGACGACGACGATGAATGAGGATTTCGTCGAGAACATCATGGCGGACGTCAACGCGGCGGCGGAACGGGCAATCCGTCCCGCCGTCGCTGACGTTTATGAGGGCGTGCGCGAGGCCGTCTCGGTGCCGGTCGGATACGCGCAGGGACCGCGTGGTGGCGTGATGGTGGTAAGGAGTCTCCCCGGCGAGGCTCCAAGGAAGGAACGCGGGGTCTACCGGGATTCGTGGCAGCAAGAGGTGGCGGTCGACGGTGACCGCGTAGAGGGCACCGTGTTCACCGACGACATCCGGGGGCTCTGGTTCGCGGAAGGCACGAAGGTGGGCGGCGTGACGCGCATGGCCCCCCGTCCCCACGGCGAGCAGCAGTTCAATGAGGTCGCCCCGTCCCTCCCGGCCCGCGTGGCGGAGAACCTGTAATGGCAGAACAGCAACACGTCTACGAACTCAAGTTCGTCTCCGACTCCGCCGACGTCCGGTCGGACCTGGCGGAGCTGCGCGAGGATGCCGCCAAGGGCGTCAACGTGCCGCTGCGGACCGGTTCCGAGGCGGGCGAGAACGGCGGCCGTCGACCGCCCCGCGATGGCCGTAACACGCCAGCCACGCCCGACGATGGCCCGCCACCGCGGCGGTCGGACCCGCCCCGGCAGAACGCGCCCCAGCAGTTCAACGCCGACTTCGCGCAGCGGTTCGACCGTTCGCTGCGCGCCACGTTCAACACGTTCTCCGTGATGCTGGCGACCCTTGAGACGATCCAGCAGGGTACGGGTGGCGTCGACCTCAACACGTTGAAACAGCGGGTCGAGGTCGCCAAGGGCCGCGTCGCGGCACGGTTGGGCGGCGAGCCCATCACCCGTGCCAGCGTGGCCCGCGAGATCGTCGAACGCGTAGCCGAGGTGGTCGAACCCGTCCGGTCGCGCCGTACCCAGATGCCGGACGTGCGCCGGGCGGTCGAGTATGCCCGCCAGAGCGATGACCCGGCCCTCCGACGTTTGGCGACCCAGTACGACGACCCGCGCGAGTTGGGCATCGCCAATGCCGAGCGACGGAGGACTGCGACAGTTGAACCAACGGCAGTGCCGCGTCGGCGCCGTCGGCAGCCCGTGGTGGAGGCAGAGGCGTTGCCGGAAGACGTGCCCCCGGCCCCGTCCGCGCGCCCTGCGCGTCGCCGCCAGCGAGCTGCGATTGAACCGGACAGGGCCGACCGCCCACAGCGCGCCACCGAGGCGTTGCCCGAAGACGTGCCGCCTGCGCCACGCCCGGTGGCCGCACCGCCGCGCCGCGCAGAACGCGAGCCCGCCCGGCGCGATCCGGCCACCGGGCGATTCGTTGCCCGCCCGCAAAGGGCGCGTGACGCGCAGGGACGGTTCCTGCCGGTCGAACGGATGCTGGGCCCGGAGAATCGCCCACCCGAATGGAATCCGCCGTCCCCCCCGTGGGACGGCGACGCATGGCGACGGGAAACGGCCCAGCGCGCTGCACAGTTCGGCATGGACCCGGACACGCTGCGGGCCAGGGAGAGCATCGGCGGGCGGATGACGCCCGAATTGGCGTCGCGGTACATCCGTCCTGTGGATCCCCGGCAGTCCGAATGGTTGCGCGGCCCGCAGCGGCCGCAGGAGCCGGCGGAACTGGCTGACCCGCGGGGGCTACCCGCCTTCACCGGTCGACGCCGGGAGTTCGGACCGCAGCCGCGACCCATCCCCGTGGCGGTGGATGCCGGGCAGGCACGCGCCGAGTTGTCGAAGGTCGAGGCCCAGGTAACCCGCGTCCAGAACGCGCGACCGACGGTGAGAGTGGGGGCAGACGGTGCGCCCACGCGACGGAGCGCAGGTCCGGACCTGGCGGGCAACCCGGCTGCGTTGTTCGATCGCCGCGACATCCGGCGCAACGCGCAGTTCTTTGATGCCACGATTGCCGATCTATCCCCGCGCCAGCAGCTAAAGCGGGTGCGAGAGCGGTTAGAGCAGGTGGGCCCGGGCGGGCAGCCGCCGGCGCCGAACGATCCACTGTTGCCAGAGTTCACGCGGTTGAAGCGGCGGGAGGATGCGCTGCAGGCGCAGCGGGGATTCGGGCGTTTCCTGACGCAGGAGAACTTGGGCAGGGTCGCCGCCGTTGGGGCGGGTGCTCAGATCGCCGAGACGCTTTTCGCGTCTAGCAACGTCCTGTTTGACACCGGCCGCGGCGCCGATCGGTTTAGCATTCAAGGCCAGTTGGCGGCCCGCCGGTCTGGCGAGCAGGTGCTGCGCGGCATTCCGCTGATCGGTGGGGCGCTGGCGGAAGGTCGCGGGTTCCTCGACCGTCTGACGGGGCAGGCGACCGAGCAGCAGATTCAGGATCGACTCGCTTCGGCGCAGGCGGGGGATGAGTTGACGGCCCTGCGTCGTTCGCGTGGCGAGGCCGCCGAGCGTCGGGCCACGTTCGACCTCGGTGACACGGCACGCCGACGGCTCGAGATCGAACAACGACGCCGGGCCGTGGTGAACACGGCTGGCGACCAACTGTCGGAAGTCTCGATCCAACTGAATGAGATCACGCCACCGGGCCGGCAGGTGCTGCTGTCGCGCGAGCAGGCACAGAAGCGCGACGACCTGCTCGCGCGGCGGAGCGAACTTCAGCGACAGGCCGCCGAAGGCAATGACCAAGCCGCGTTTGAGATCCGACAGCTGGCCATCGAGCGGGGCGACCGTAACTTCGCTCTCGACGCATCGTCGCGCGGCCAATCCACGTACAGCGTGCAACGCGAACTGCTGGAACGCAGGCGGCCCCGTGGCGATCAAGACGCGCCGCTCGAGATGCAGGCGTTGGACCGTACCGAACGGCGATCCAACAATGCCATCGCCCGACGGTTCGACCAGGGCACCGACGCATCGGCCTTGCAACGGACCGGCTTCACGCGCCAGGCTGCAGAGGCTCGAGTTAATCAGCAGTTCGATGAACAGGTGCGCGAGGCGGCGAAGAACCGCACGGCGCCGGGCGGGGAGGGTGCGCTGGACGCAATCCGGAAGGCCCGCGAGGAGGCCATCAAGGTGGCAGTGGGGGAGGTGGATAGGGCGGCGATGCAATTCTACGGGCGGGTCGACGCCTCCCGACTGACCCGCCGGGGCTTTGGTGCCGCCGCGGCGCTGTTGGACGTCAGTACGCAGTTCCAAGCCACGACCCGCGGCATGGACCGCAACAGCGACGCCTATCGGCAGGCCGTGGCCGCGCGCAACGAAGGATTCTCCCTCGTCAACGAGCAGCAGCGCCGGCAGAACACGTTGGGCCGCGCCGACTACGAGGCGGGGGCGCTCCGGCTCAACCGCAACCCGCTGGCGGCCCAGCTACGTGAGAACCAGGGGCAGATCGACGCCGAGGTGGGTAATCGTCCGTGGTACTCGCCCGACGCCATGCGTGCCCGCATGTTCGGCGAGCAACGACGGCGGATGATCCTGCAGCAGGACGCCGACCAAACCCAATCGCTGGGGATTAACCTGACGGGGCGAGAACGCCAGCAGGCGGCGATACGCAACCGCGACCCGCTCGGGGCGCAGGCCGCGGGGATCGTGGCGTCGACGCGGGAAGAAGAATTGGGGTTGAGGCGCGCGGGAAGGGGGGCGGAGGCGGAGCGGGTGAGGGAGCTGGGCATCGGCCAACTCGACCAGACGCGCGACGACTACCTGCGCGGCTTCCGTGGCGAACAACGTGACCTGCGTCTGTTCGACACCAGCAACGCCCACGACGTGGAAGATCCGGCCAGCGTGCTGCGGACGATCGCCGACGCGAAGAACGAACTCGGCACGGCAGCCAAGCCTGCGGGCGATGCGGTCACCGTCCAACTTTCGGACGAGGCGATTTCCTCGCTGGTCACCGGCATCGGCAATTACCTCACCAACCTTGTGAAGAACTAAACCATGCCCACACTGAAGATAGACACGGTCCGAGGGTCCAGTCTGGAAGCGGTCGACGGCGTGGGCACGCGCCTGATTCGCACGGCCATCGTTGACGACATCGACCTTGCCAGCGGCAACGATCCCGAAGCCCTGATCAAGGTGCTCTCTGTGACCGGGATGCCGCAGTTGAAGGACGCGTTGCCCGGCCAGCCATCGATGTTCCTGCGCCGAACGATCGTGCGGCCGTCACTGACGCGATGGCGACGGGCATATGTGGACCTCGAGTACAGCAACGAGTTCGGGCTGATCCCCACGGCCTACATCGTCCGCGACGACGCCTTTCTTCAGCAGGTGGAAACGAACCTCATCCCCGGCACGTTCGTGCCGATCCGGGTCAACTGGCAGAACCCATCCGAGGCCACCGAAAAGGTACCGGCCGACAACATCACCTTCAGCTTCGGCATTCCCATTCGTGCCATTTCGATTTCCGGCCTCGCCTACGGTTCCCCCAACACGTACCAGGGGAGCGTCGGCATGGTGAACGCGGGGACGTGGGCGGGCAAGGCGGCGGGGCACTGGCGCCTGGACCGGTACGCCAGCGAAATCAACAAGCAAGAGGGCACCTATACGTACAACGCGATGGCCGTCTCGCGCGCGTACGGGGACTGGTCCGAGTGGGGCGTGCTCAGGAATCAACAGACCGGCCGTTACATCCCCATCGCATCTGCAGACCGGACGGCTGCCCTTGCGCTCGCCTACAGCTACGGCATCATCTACCCGACCGCGACCCCCGACACGAGCAACAAGGGATTCGTCCGCGTCGGCCCGTACCAGACGACGAACTTCGAGACGATCTTCGGGTTCACCGACCCCTACGCATAGCCATGTACAAACAAGCCAACATCGCCAAACGCGGCCCCGGGCTCGCGTCGACCCACATCACGAACGAACTGGCCGAACATGCCAACGGCAACGGGCCGCCGTTCCACGTCGGACAGGTGGCGGGGGACGATCCCTTTCCGCGGCGCGACATCGTGCTGGTGAAACTCACGTCTGCGGCAACCGGCGTGGGCCGCTACAACGGTCGCATGAGTGACATGGTCATCAACCTTGAGGCCACCGGCGCCCTTGCCGAAGCGAACCTCGGCACGTTCGCCACCGCCGACGATACGATCGTCTGGCTCATGAGCGACGCGGCGCAGTCGTCCAACAGCGTGACGACGTTCAGCCCCGCGCCGTACGTGCTCGGCTGGCTCGTCGACACGAACGATGCGGGGAAGAAGATCGTGATTGTTCCGAGGGGGGGCGGGGGCAGCCTGCCTTCCGGCACGGGCCGTTACAAGGTAGTTCAAGTCATCGACACTCTTAGCCCGGGCACGCTGGGCATCGACTACCTGAGGTTCCCGTAATGCCAATCCCCGACTGGAATCACGTTTGGACTGAGGATGACGCGCATCTCGCGGTACAGGATCAGCAGGTTGCGCAGATGTTCGCCGACGCCGCCGCCGAACGGATGCGGTACAGCGGTGGCAACAATAGCCCATACGAGCGCGCTCTTAGCCTCACCCCGTGGGCACCAGTTGACCCGCTCTACCCGGCGTCCGGCGCTGACACCATGGCATGGTGGAAGGCGCTACAGATTCGCATTAACAACATGAAGGCGTATTGGGTCATTGCCCACGACGACGAAGGGGAGGAAATCGACTACACCGGGCGCACCGGCATCGACACATGGGATAGCCAGATGGTCGACCCGTTTAACTGGGTTGGACCCCACGACGTCGGCCAGCCTCGTACCAGTTCGCTCCCCGGTGGCACGAGTAGACCGTTTCCGCCGACGCCAGGGGCGAGCAGTCCGATAGGCTGGCGGCGAGTCTATGCCCGCACGATTCAATCGCTTTCCGACACCGGCTCGGAAGGGTGGGTCGCACGATTTGAGGCGACCGGTTCAACACTGCTGGCGGAACGACCACTATCGGGGAAATACTACACCCGCATCGGCGGCGTGTGGGTTGAAACACCAGAGGCGATCGATCCGGACCACATCGAAGGATTCGGCCTCATCCAGACGGGCGACTACTGGGGCGCGCACATCCTTAACGATCTGCGTACCGCTCTAAATGTGATGGTGTGGACGTTCGGCGTAGTCGATTGGACGCTGCCGGTATCGCCGCCGTCGCGTAGCGGTCGCAGAGGATCGCCGCCGCTTGCCAGCGGGCCGACAGGCGACTTTGTCGACAGTGACTTTACGGCAGTGAGGTCGAGCGCTACGAGTCTCTTCAATAGTACGGCAGACTTCCCGAGCGACCGACCGATCAAAGTTGGGCGACTCACCTGCCTGCCTAAGACGTCATTCAACTCCGCGAGGGTAGGCGCAAGCACGATATCCACGTTCAAGTATCCGTTCATGAAGGCGTTGAAGCCGCCACACATCGCCGGGCATGGTTCATTTGAGGCGCAGATCTACTCCTCCAACTCTCGGATAGGAGAGATCGATTCAGTCGGTAACATCAGTAACACAGTTTACGATAACTACGGCATGTATGACGCGGAAGTGCTGCCTGGATTCTGGTTTGCTTTGGGCGACCATATCGATGAGGGCGACATAGTATCTAAGCCGTCAACGCTGAACTACAACGGATACCTAGGGCCCGTGTACGGCGACACGTCGATGACGCAGCCCGCGTGGCCGTCACCGCCGTTCCCGACACCCAACACGCTCAATGCTAACAATTACGACTACAGCTACGGTATCCAAGCTGGCGACCCGTTAGCGGTGATAAAGTTCAATGTGGCCGGCGGCTTCCTCTATCAAGAGTAATGCTACTCGCTGCGCGTCAGCGTGCCGTTGTAGCGGTTGACGAGCAGCAGCAGGCCGTTGTCGGATAGCCAGTTCTCCTCAGTCAGTTCATCGGCGGCGGGCGTGGCAGCGTATGGGCCGATCGGATAGCGCGTGTCTTCCTCTGTGCCGGGTGCGTTTAAGAACGGCTCACGCTCGTACATCATGACGGCCGTGTGACCTTGCAGCCGTGGGCTCTGGACGCCGGGGAACACGGGATCGGGATTGCGAGGAATGCGTTGTCCGGTAGACAAGCCGATCAGGTCGCCAAGGGGCGTACCGGCCTGGATCGCGTAGCTGTCCGTCGATAGCTGGCCGTTGGTGTTGAACAGGACGATTCCGGTTCTCAGGAACCGATCGTTGTTCGTCACCACGCCCTGCGGATCGTTGACCAGCTGAAGTCCGATGCCCGGCTGAAGGTACTCAATATCCGCGTCAAACAGTTCAAGCGTGAGGGGCGGGGCTTCCTCCCAAAACGTGTTCTGGACCGCCGGCGGGTTCGGCGGGGCGTTTCCTGTCGTGCTGCTGGGAATATCCACTCGCGCGATGTAGCGGCGCGTGACGAACTTGCGATCGACGGGGCGTGCCGCACCTGTCGCGGAGTCAGGCGCATTGCCCACGCTCGCCTCATCAGCATCATTGCCCATCGCGCCGCCCGCGTTGCCCGTGTCCCATCCTGCGTAGTAGACCATTTGCCCGGCGGCATAACTGACGGTCTGACCGGCCGCGGCAGTCGTCGTCCACTGGTGGTAGTCTGATTCGCCACTTGTCGCGTCACCTGAGACGATCGCCATTGCCGTGCGTTCGTTGTCGCGGTCGAAGTAGAACGCAACGCCCATCGTCCGTTGCTGGTTAATCGCCTCGCTGCGGGCGCGACCGAGCAAGGCGCCGACGATGTTCTGCCCGGCATCCACGCTGCGGTTGCCCGTGATGAAGTTGAACGCCGGCAGGGCCAGCGCGATCAGAATCACGATCAGGCTGATAACGACAAGCAACTCGGTGAGGGTGAAGCCGCGCCTACGCATCTTTGCCTTTCGTTTCGACCGCGAAGCCGTGGCTACGCCGCTCGGAAATGGATTGCCACAGGCGACGCTCGTTGATCCAGCTCAGGATGACAAGGGCGACGGCCCCGGCAACGAACACGTACATCATGTGCAGGCTGATGGCGAACTTATACCACGACACGAAGGCCGCAATTCCAATCCCGCCCGCCACCAGACACAGCAGCAGGTTTACCCGCCGCTGGCCCGCCACTTCCCGAATATTCTTGTCAACGTCCATCCGGGGGGAATAATACGCGATGTCCATCAACTAATGGTAGCACAACGCCAAGAGGCCAAGAGGCGACCCCTTATAAGGTCGCCTCTTTCGCGTAATAGGTGGCGTGGCAGTGACTTAACTCGCAATCCTCAGCAGCGGCTGCCCCTTCGGGCGTGGTAGGGGTTAAAGGGCAGCGTTCACTCTTGCTTCGTACGCCAGCAACACCTTCTTCAGCTTTGCGCCGCCGAGCGTGCCCGAGTACTCACAGGTAACCAGTTTCTCATTGGCGATCGGCAGGAACCACCGCGGGATCGCCGAGCAGGGCCGGGGCAATCCCGTTGAGCACTGCGGCTCAGTGGACCTGTTCGGCATCGGAACGCTATCGGCCTCGCGCGGGCCAGCCGTGGCAGAGCACGCGATGACGATCGAGGTTCCGTCCGCCTCAGGATCGGGATCGACGACGATGATCGGCCGGCGCTTGTCGGTGTCGCCGTCCAAGGGCGGACAATCGTCCCACCAGACAATTAGCCCATGCCTGGGTTTGATGGCGATTGGTTTGGGTGGTGTGTTCCCCCGCAACGCTGCTGGCTCAAATTTGGGCGCGGTTGATCAGCTTTGCGGCGTTGGCCTGGGCCTTGCGCATCGCGTCGGCACGGTTGGCCTTCAACCGGTCCTTCACCTGCCGCAGGGTCGGCTCTTTAGTCCGCTCTTGGCGGTGCGCAGTAAACTCGGTCTCAACGAGGATCACGGCATCCTCCGAGAAAGTTTCACACGCGGCGTTGTGTAGGAGCATTGTGTTCATGGCAGTTCCCCAACTTTAGGCCCTTTGATCACAATAGTCGTCTGGGCAAACGGCGATCCGCCGTGCTCGGCACTGAAAAGGTACCTTCCGGGGGTCGTGATTTCAAATGGGGGAATTCTGATGATCAGCGTGTGCGTCTCAAGCGGATCACTCTTGGCGGGTGATTTTGCCTCCATTCCAAAGATAACATCGTCATCCTCGTTGCGGAAGTTTAGCTTGATCTTTTGACCCCCGTACACATTCGACCACCGTATATACGCTACATACGGACCAATGATCGCTGGCAGCTGCAATAATTGTACGCCCCCGATGACGCCCTGAAGGATGTGCTTGCCCCGTATCGTGCTCCGCAACACGTCGTCACAGAGCAAGAGACAGCTGTTCATCGGTGCTTCAAGCGAACTCTTCCCCACCTTGCGCCGCTTAGCCATGGTGCGATTCTGCGCGAGGAAGTGGTTCTCGTCCAGCGTCCCCCGCAATCCCAGCCCCATCCGACCCGCCCGGAACCCCTTGAACCAGTAATCGCCCCGCGTCGTGCGAGCCACGGGCGCCGGGCGCCGTTTGTCATCCCACCTCAAATCCGTAACCGTTACGTTTTTGACGCCGGCGCCCTCAGCCTCCCCCTCTGCCTCCCCCTTACCGGCACCTCCACCGGGCACTCCCGACACCTGCGCCGCTTGTAGTGCCCGCCAGCCGGGTTGTACGGCCTCTCTAGCGGCCATGGCGCGTGATGCCCGCACGCCAGCACGTCGTAGGCGGTGCGGCCCTGGGGGACGGTGCGGAGGACGGCGCGGAGGGGGTGGGTCATGGGGCGACCAGCAATATCCGGCGTGGATAGGACGGGTGGAAAGTCGTACCTGGGAAGGTCACAAGTAGCCCGCCATCATAAAGCGGCGCGCCGGCGAGAAGGGATCGAAGGTAGGCATCGCGGGTTTCGTCCGACCCGAACTCCAGCCACAGCCGGGGCCGCATGTAGGTCTGTGTCGGTTCTTCCTCAACTAAGTCAAACGGCGCGGGATAGTCAATCGCCATAATCGTCATCCTACCCTTCCCGCCCGGCGATGCCCGGCCGCTTTACGCTACGCCGTAGGGTCAAGTACGCGATACACAAGTCACCAGTCGCACCACAGCACGTCCTCCACCCTTACCCCGTCCCGGTGCCACACGTAGCAACGGACGTAGCGCCACGGCTCGCGGCGGGGGCGGAAGAGGAAGAGGAGGCGGGCGATCATCGGTGCCCCATCAGGCTAGGCGTGACGACCTCGGACAGATACCATTTCCGCATACATGGCAGAACGCGGCTCAATGGCGGGAACCGGCCAGGCTCGCCCGTGTGAGCCGCCATTTCGACCGCGCCAGCATCTAGGCATTCTTGGCACCGATGCTCTAGCCGTTCGTCTACGGTGCCGCAGTCGCCACAGAATTCCGTGTTGCACCGTTCGCAGCAGATGAACTGTATCGCGCCATCCTCGCCGCATCGCTTGCAATAGCGTTCGCTAATCATGGTTCACGCTCCCTTCTCTTCCGTGGTGGGCGTGGCTGGGGCAAGGGCGGCGCGGGCGCGAGCGCCGGGCATTCCCGTTGCGTCGTACCCGTCCACACTGCACAGGTTAGCGTAGGAGTCGGTGGACGTGTCTGGCGCAGCAGGCAGGTAGTTGCGGGGCTCCGCGTACCATTCCACCGCCCCCCTCAACCTCTGCGCCACCATGTGCGCCGGTTCCGTCTGTTCCTCCGAGCGTCGGACGCCAAGGGCGAACTTCACGTTTTCCAACTGGTGCGCGGCCCCGGCCTGCGTCGTACGGATGCGCAGCAGTTCGGCGTCGCGGACTCGGACTGACTCCCTCAACCGTTCCACCTCTGCCCGTGCCACGTCCCGTTCGGCCTCGGCACGGGTGGCGCGGGCGTCCCGGTGCGCCAGTTCGGCGGCGATGTCGCCCTTGGCGTGTAGCCCTTCGCGCGTCATGGCATGGACGTGTGCCACGTACAGTTCGCCCAACTCTTCGATGTCGCGACGGGCGTAGAGGTTGCCCGCTGGCGAGGATGGAGCGGCATCGGCCTTCTGGTCGTAGAAGTGTTCTTCTTTGGACTTGCCGCACCTCGCACAGGTTCCGCGATCGCCGCGCGACGAACGCCTCTCTGCATAAAAGCTGTGTTCAATCGGGCAGTGAAGAACTTTCACCGGCGGCACGGACTCCCCCGCCGCCCCGTGCCGCACCTCGTGTCCGGTCGTATCGCGTTCGTCAGACACAACCGGCGTTGGTTCGGCTGGGGCAGACACAAGGGGTGCGGGCCGATGTTCTTCCGGCCCGTAGTCCGATCCCGCCTGCCCTGGTTCATTGCTCCCGGTGCAGGCCAGCCAGTGCGCCGTCGCGCGGGGACACCGCTTGTTGCCGCATGTGGGGCAGACCAACATCCGGGGCGGCATCGCGAGCGAGGCATTGCGTTCCACCTCTACGCAACGGGCACAGTCACAGCCCAGCACACGTTCGGCGGGCGTCGTCTCATCGGGCATCGGGGTTCTCCGGTAGGGGGCTGTCGGGCGCAGGGCGAACTACTCCGAGTTGTCCTGATCCATCACGTCGTCAATCTGTTCTCTCGCCAAGCTTTCGACGCCTTGGCGGGTGGCACCGTGGAACTCGCCACCGACGCTGACGTTTGCGACCCACCAGTTCGGGTCGTTCTGCCATAGGAGGTACTCGACACCGCGATAGTCGAACACTTCCGGCTCGGTCGGGTACACGTCGCTCTTGTTCTCATTCGCGGGCATCGGTGCCTCTGTTGGGTTGTTAGGGGATGTTCCCATTTTCAACCTCGCGTTCGTAGTAGGCGACGGTGTCGGCGTCGGGTTCGTGGCCGTCGGGTAGTCGCGGGGGCTTCGGCGCGTGGCTGGCAATGATCGACGCAATGCGGTCCCGGCTCTGTACCGGCGTTCTCGCCTTGCCCTTCCACGCCGCGTCGTACGCTGCGGAGATGCGGTCGCCCACAATCTCGTCTGCCGCCTCTACGGCCCACGCGGGCACGTCGTTAGGGTTGCTCGCCTCTTTCTTAGTCGCTCTTTGCAACCGCAGGTATTCATCGAACACGTTGCCGCCGTCCGGATCCGCGTGGAACTTGGCGAGGTTGTTGTCGTACGCGCCGCCCCTCTGCCCCGTGACGGCATCGCGGAACGTCCAGTGATTCGAGATGCAGCCGTTGTCGCCCTTGTATGATCCGCTCACGATGAACACGCGACGGCCGTCGTGGATCCAGAAATCGCCGATGCGGGGACTAGGGTTGCTCATGGTTCGCTCCGGGTTGGACGGTCTGGAACATCTCTTCGCATCCGCACCGACGACACCTGCGTCCCACGCGGTCACAGGTGGCGGTGTAGCCGATCTTGATCCAGTGCTCGTCATGGTTGATCGTGCTGCGCCGTTCGACCACGCGATAGTTATCGACCAGGCTAGTCCAACGGTGGCCGAACCAACGGCACCAGCGGTTGCCCACCTCCACGCCCGCCGGGTTGTCAGGGGTCGCGTTGCTCATCGGGGGGACTCCGTAGGGGTGGCAAGGTCGTGGGCAACAAGGGCGGCGGTGATGACAGAGTACGGGACGCGACCGATCATTTGCGAAGCGTGGTCATAACGCTCACGCGCATGATCGTTATCAATCACCCGCTGCACGTTTCCCCTTGTGGCGGCATCTTTAGCGGCTTGCTCTGCCTCGGTGGCTGCGTCATCCCAATGCGTCTTGATGGCACGTATAACAAGGGCAGCAAACCGTTCCTGTTCGCGCCTCGGCATCGCCCGGTACCTTTCGATCAGGTCTCGCATCACGTTCCTTTCGTGGGTCGCTTCGCACGCGGGGCGGGGAGCGAGTCACTGCGCCTCACGGGGCGCGACCGGCTAACGCCGTTAAGGATCAGGTCCATCCAGCCCCGCGTCTATGCTGCCACCCGCTCGCGTTCTCTCTGGCGGGCCACCTGTTTTGCCGTCGTCTGCTTTGCCATCGTCTTCGTCCTTCCTCTCCGGGGTCTGGCCGGGCGGGGTTAGCCTTGGGGCTTGGCGAGTGCCGACAGCATTTCAGGGCTTGGCACCATCACTTCGTCCGGCGTGCCGTGGTACTCCCCGGCGGTCCACCTGCGCGGGTTCATTGGTGGCCCATCACAGATTTGGCGGGCCTCTGCCAACCCGTATCGCCCGGCGTCGCGGACCTGCTGCGTGTAGCCCTTCCATTCCGGCCGCCACCACGCGTTATGTTCATTCGACCAGACCAGCCATGGGCCGTCGTTTGGGTTTACCGGCATTGCGTTCGTGTCCTCTGCCATCCTCGTTCCTCTCTCTGTCGCCCCGCCTGCTACGGCGGGGCGGTTGGGGGTCACCTAAAAAATCCAATGACCTTCACGTACCGGGACTCGATGTCGTCAATGCGGCTGATACACCACCGCAACTGCTGTGCATCCCCTTCGTTCATCTTGTCCCGCGTGCGCCGTGCCATCGCCTCCGCGTCATCCTCGCACTTCTGCCACACCTCTTCGGTGCAAGTCACGTCGGGTAGTTTGATGTGGCCGACGAACGCGATGCGGCTATCTGTCTGTCCCATCTCTCTCCTACTCCTCTCCCCGCGTCCGGGGGTGCCGGGGGTTAGCGGGGCTTGTTGGCGGCGATCAGCGACCGCGTGTGACGACAGCGGGGACAACGCAGCACCACACCCGCGTCTGCGTCGCCGCCGAAACATTGGGCCGCACTCCACTCCATCATTTCCCCGCCGCATGGGCAGCGGTGGATGCGGATAACTTCGATCGTCTCCGCCGCTTCGTTCGCGTCCTTCTTCATGGTTGCTCTGTAGGGGTAATGGCTGATCCCGGCAATGGCGAATAGGCCAGCTTCGTTGCCCGCTTCGCCCTGATCTTTTCCACCTTCGTCCAGATGCGAGCCAACTCGACCTCGCCACATTCGTGCATGTCCACGTCGTGCGCGAGACAGAGCGCCGCGAGCGTCACCATCACGCCGCCAACCTCCTGCCGCAGTTCGCCGATGGGTCGCCCGTAAACGTAATCCACCAGCAACAGCACTTCCTCGCGCGTCACACCACCGGCCTGTACCAGTTCCAACGCCTCTTCGATGAACCGATGGCCACGCTCCTGGCGGTTGCTGGATATCTCTGCGCCAAAGCAGGCGAGCATCCACGGCCAGACGCGAGGCTGTAGCGCCTCCCCATCAATCCTCCCCGCCAGCCACCGTTGCTCGGCGTCGGACAGGTGGCGCTTGTTGGCCGAAAAGTCGGCGGCGATACGCTCGCCGGGGGTCGGGGTGTGTGGCATGGTCGGGGGCTCCGTGCTTGGGCGCAGTTCAAATCGCGGAACGAATTTCTGCCCACCGTTCCGCATCTGTCAAAGATTCCCACCGGTCAAAGCGTGCGTTATGTAAGTCAAGTTCGTACTGTCGCGACTCAAGGCATTCGGGGCAGTACCCTTCACGCAGTTCCGGCGTCGGCTCGCCACATCCAGGGCAATCGAAATCGCATCGTGTCGTCGTCTCTGCCATCATCGTCTCCCTTGGTCATCGCCCGCGCGTGGGGGCGGGTGGGGCGATCGCTGCGCGCCCTTCGTTGGTGATTCGGTACTCGCCCCATTGCGTACAACCACGTGCGTCGCGAGGATGATTGATTAGGCCACGATCCTGCATCCGCGAGATGAAGTTCAAGGGCAACTTGGCTTCGTAGTCGGGGCTAAGAATCCACCAGCCGTCATCCATCCTGCCGACGCGCGCACGATCAGACGATTGCAGTACGCCCAGCACTGACTTCTCTCGCCTCGTCAGCCTCATCTCCATCTCCCTTCACGTCCCACCCCCACCGACGCCCGCCACGCAGCGGGGCAAAGTTAAACCGCCATCCGACGTTCTCCATCGAAAGGCGGGGCACGGTCACTTGCTGCCATCCAGAGCTGTTACCTGCGTGGCGTTTTTCACCTCCGCATAGCCCACCAATTCGTAAACGCCAACCTTCAGTGTTTCCCCGTTCTCCACTAGGCATTCGGGGCATTCGTCGGTACGCAGGAACTGGTCACTCGTGCCCTCTTCGTGCCAGTGACCGTAAATCTTCTGCGGCAATTTATTGGTCTGCCGCGACTTCTTGGACTTCTTCATTGCTGCTCCTTTTGAGTGATTGCCGGGATGATGGTGACGATCGTTTCTTCGGCCTTGTCCACGTTCATCGCGCGTAACGTCACGAAGCCTTCCGGCGTCAGCTTTGGTTGTATCTCCGAGATCATCTCCATGTGTTCGTCAAGCTGCCTCTGGACCTCCTCTAACCTCCTTTCCGTCTTGATAAGCCTGTCGACCAGCGCGATGACGAAATCGTCGGCCTTCAAAGCCTCGCCTCTCGCGCCCGTTGTTTTTGTGACCAGTTTTCTACGCATCATTTTTCTTCCTCTCTCGCACTCGTCCCAACGCCCCACGACCGGTGACCTAGCGGCCTTCCGCCTTGGCGTCGTCATCGAAGAACACGCTTGACGGGTAGAACTCTCGGTAAGCGTTTTCCGGCACCGGGCGAAAGCGAGTCGATGTAGCCTGCATTCTTCCGCCGGCGTTGTGCCCCGTCAGCACGCGGCCAACGATCAGGCATACGAGTGATGTGTCGGCTGCCCCGTTAGGGGTCAGGTGGAACGCCTCAACGCGGACCCGTCGCCCGTCTTCGTCCAAGACTTCATCGCCGACACCAATGCCGATTAGGCATGTGCTACTTGCGATCCTCGTTTTGCCATCGGCCATCTCGCTCATCCCATCCACCTTCCTCAGTTAATGCCCCAACGGCGGGGCGTGCGGTCAATGCAGGGGGATCGCGGGTGCTAACGAACCTGCCACGTCCGCAACACGACAGACCCAGCCAGCTGCTCGACACCGACGATTGCAGTTGTTGCCGCCTCATCGTGATTCGACACCCAGACCGCCGTATCGCGCCACATCGTGTACTCGCCGCCCTTGTAACCATCGAACACGCCACCGTCCGCTGCTCGCAGCACGGCGAGCAGTTCGCCCACAGTGACGATTTCGCGGCCGGGCTTGAGTTCACTGGTGTAGCCGATGGCCAGTTCGGAGTAGATGCCGCGCCAGCTGTGGACGCCATCGGGGCGGAAGTACGCGAAGTCAAAGTAGACACTATCGGTGCCATCCTCGCCCGCCAGCGCATCGATCAACTCGCCAAGGTTCATTTGCTTCATGCTGTCCATGTTCCATCCTCTCTGGCCCATCCCACGCCGCCGACGCGGGCTACTTCAATGCAGGGGTGGGAGTCGAACCCACACCGACTTGTGCGTGACGGGCGTCTATAGCCACCCCTTCACGAACCCGCTCTGCCGATTGAGCTACCGCTGCACACGACTTACGGCAGTCGTCGCCATCAATCCCGATCCACTCACAACAGCACTGTGGCTTCACAGGATTCCACGGGCCTTCCGGCCCATCCCACCCGCCGACGCGTCTGGCCAGTGGGCGGGGGTTAATCCTCGTCGTCGTAGTACGTCGGCTCATCCGGTTCACAGCCGCATTCGATGCCGTACTCGTCGCTGAAGGTCTTCCCGCACATCACGCATTTATCGAGCATGCTTTCGCCGGTCCGAATGCAGTCCCCACTGCCACGGCACAGGTCGTCAATGCACGGCTTGCAGTCCTTGGGGCATATTTGCATCCGCTCATCCTCGCTTTCCTTTTAAAGCCCGACGCCCGACCGGTGGGCCAAAAATAGCAGCGTGTTAGTGCAGAATTCGCAGCGTGTTTAGCGCAGTTCGGGCGCTCCGGATCATGGTGTACGTGACATCTGCCAGAGGCGCATTATCGTCCTCGCCATCTTTGGGTGGCGCAAACCGTTGCTCGCAAGCCGAAATCAGGGCGTCGATACAATCCATCGATAACGCCTTGTTCTCATCCCCGGTCCTCCGCGTGCAACCCTGATGAATTTTCCAAACCGTGTAAGTTGTGACGCAATACTTGGCGGCAATCGCCGAGACGGAACCGCCGTTGAGCATTTCCTTTCGAATTAAACCCACGGTCTCTTGGTCAAACTTCGTTCGCCGGTCCTGCCTGTGCCAACTAGTGCCATGCATTTCTCGGTGCAGTTGGTTTTCTGAAGGTGTCACCCATCTCAGGTTTTGCAAACGGTTGTCGCCTGGGCAACCGTTGAGATGCGCTACCTGCATATCTGGTCCGGCGTCCCCGAGAAACGTCAATGCCACAAGACGATGAACCACGTAGTTCTTGGGGCAAGCAAGTCCCTTTTGGACCGTGATGCGAGCGTACCCCTTTCTAGTTGTCCAGCTGCGCAGAACCCGATGGCTTTTTGCATCGCGAACCCGGCCCCCATCAGAAACCTCGTAGCAGGGCACCACCACACAGGTCTTCCATTGCTCTCGCGTAATCTGCAATGTTTCCATACGCCTAATATACGCCAATTATCGTTTGCGTCAAGGGGATAATTGGCGTATTGTTTACGCATGGATACGATCAACCGCATGGGACGACGGAAGCTGAATCGCGAGAAGGCCAACCTCACGCTGCCAAAGGAACTGAAGCGCAAGGCGGGCGAGTTGGCCGACGCTACGGGCAAAGACCTGTCTCGCATCGTGGAAGACCTATTGCAGCCGTACGTCGATAAGCATTGGACGCCCGACATGCACAAAGACGAAGACGCCAAAACCCCGAAGCCCTCCCCCGCCCCCCGCAAGCCCCGGTGAAGGGGCGTCAACGGGGGCGGTCATGACTTGGGAAGGTACTGTTTGAGTTCTTCCTTCAGCACTTGGCCGACTTTGTGACTGACCACCGCGGCGTCGAACCGATCAAAGTTCAGTTCGGGGTTCTTCACTAACTCGACCAGCGCTTCGAGGATGGCCGACTCGCCGCCTGAGTCCCACCGGAAGATGTAGTGATGCTCGCCCTTCACTAATGCCGCGTCGCGTGCCATCACCCACCATCCTTCCCGCCCGCGTGGGGCGTGCTGACCGTCACCGTGCGAACCCGTAGAACAGCGGATCGCCATAATGGTTGTTGCGCTTGGCCGAGAGCATCGGGCGGATTGGAAATTCGTCATCCTTCGGGACCGGCAAGGGCGCCAACAGGCGCAGCGTCTCCGCACCCCGCCTCATGCGGTCGACCGCCTCTCGATGCTTGGCCTCGCGCACGCGCTGCTCCCACCGCAACCGCCGTGGCGACTTCCGCCGCTCGAATCGTGGGAGCCATGGCGCAACGACGACGGTGAGGCCGGATAGGTCCCACGGCGCGACACTCTCGCGCGGGGATGGCGGTGGCAATCGCTTCAGCCGCTTCAGCCGCTCCAGCGCGTCGGCGGTCATGTAGCAGACGTTGCCGCGAACCTCGATGTCCACACGCTCCATGCGTAACTGATCGGCGCGACGGCATTGCTCCGCAGACCGTCGTGCGTCACCCGTAAGGATTGGCCTAAAACCGTGCTTCATCACTCGCTCGCTTTCCCGCCCGTAGGCGTGCTGACCGTTATCTCCACCCGTGGTCGATCCTTATCCTCGAACCGCCGCGCGTGAATCACCGACACCTGCGCGTCGTCGTCCCACGCCACGCCCTTCAATGAATCGAGCGTGCTCTTTAGCGCGTTGTCCAAATCCCCGGCGCGGCGCGGGCGGTACACGTCGATGCTCACTGTCACGTCCTGCCCCTTGGGGATGGGACGCAGGCCCGCCGCTCGTGCCATTGCTGCCGCCTGCGCCTTGAACTGGCGACCGTCTGCCGTCAATACGCGACGGCCCCGCACGGTGGCGTACAGGTTGTTTGTCGATGGCGGGTACGGCAGGACCACCGGACCCACCGGGCATCGCGGGGCCGCTGGCGTCACGTCCCGGCCCATGCGGGCCATGTGGGCGCGGTAGTCGGCGCTGGTGATGTTGCCCATTTAGGTGCCTGCCTTCCGGTAGTGGGCCTTGAGGGCGGCGCGGGCGATAGCAGTCGATTCCAGCGCGTGCCACGCCTCTACGCGGTCGCCGTTACTCCAATCGAACTTGGCGACCCATGTGTTCGTGTAGGGGTTCAGGTGGATCGCAAAGGAAGTCATGCCGCCCGCATGCGGGTTGCGCACGGTCGCGACAGTGTGCTTTGCAGCCTCCCACGCCGCCGCGATGCTGGTGGCGAACCGGGGCACCTTCGGCGTTCCATCCATCGCCATTGATACGCCCTCCGTTCCCGCAATGCGTTCGTGCGGTATCGTTACCGACCCATCGGAGTCGTAGGTCCAGTTTCGGCGCAGCACCTCCGGCGTCGGATAGTTCGGCGGAGCCAGACATTTCCACGCGTCATTCCAGACCCAGCCGAACACGTGCGCGGCTACGGCTACACTGAGTTCGTCATTCGTCAGCTTGTCGATTTCCTCATCCGTCATAACGTCTCCTCCCGTCCGTCCCCCTTGTCCAACCTCGTTACGCTCACCCCGGCGGATGGGGGCGTCAGGCGGCGGTCTTAGCCAGTGACGGTCCGTTAAGGATCAACACGTCAGCCGCCTCGTCGTTCGCCTGATCTCGCCCGCCCAATTCCAGCCAGGTCCATCGGCTCTGTGGGTACAGTTCCCGAATCAGCGGGTGGTCGCCGTAACGCACGACGACGCGCGATTGCTTAAATTGCGAAAGCCGTTCGACGATGCGCGCGTGGAACTTCCGGTCGTCCACCGCGTGCGTGTAGACCTTGCCCGCTTTCGGCCACGGCGGGTCGAGGTAGACGCCCAGCCGCGGGCTATCGTGCTGTCTGGCGAGGAAGTCGAAGGCGTCCTGCGTCGTGAACTCGCACCGTCGCAGCACGTTTCGCCATTGCGGGATCGACGCCACCCAATTCTGAAACCGCTGCGCTGATCCGCCACCGTTGGGGCTGTATCGAATGGGCAGCGCGCCGGTGAACTCGCTCCGCGTGCCGCTCTTGCCGCCACGGTTCATCCATGTGGCCACGGCGTAATCTTCGGCCCACTTCAGGCACGGGCCATCATCGTTTGCTGGCGGGGCTTCGTTGCCGCCAAACAGCATCGCGCCGGGCTCGCTCGCTCGCTCCATCGACTTGCACCCGACCTGCGCGGCATCCAGTTCGTCCTGCGTGAAAGCCTTGCGACGCAGCGCGCGGTACAACTGCGGCCCCAGCGTGCGATCGGCCATCACCCGCGCGAGGTTGATGACGTGCCGGTGCAGGTCGTTCACGAGGATCTTCGCCGCGCCGATGTGGGGCAGTTCGCTCATGCCACCGGCGAACGGGACGGCGACCAGCGCGCAGCCCGCCAATTCCTGCCCCACGCGGTGCGCCAGCATCCGATTGCCGCCAAACCAATTAGCGACGGCCGTTACCTTCATCTCGTTACTCATCCCCCACCTCCCGGCTCGCCCCGGCGGCGGGGTGGGACGCAGTTTCGGTGGTGCCGACTTTGCGCCACTTGCCGTCTTCCATCGCCACCCATCGCGGATCAGCAGCGCACGACAGCACGAGATCAGCAGCAACTGCCGCGACACCGGTGAGGTCAAAGCTCTCGTTGATCGCTTTCCGCACAGCGCGTTGCCACGCCCACAGTTCCGCCAGTTCCTTCACCAGGACGGGGGCACGGTTGCGGATGTAGACCAGCCCGTCGATGTTGGCTTGGTCCTCAGCCGACCATTTCTCTGGCTTGATGTCCGTAACACCGTCGCCGGGGATGATTCGCAGGAATCCGTGGATGCGGTTGGTGCCGATACAGCCGCACTTCCGACAGCCGCACCGCTGCCAGTCGCCGCCATCGTCTTTGCCAGAGGTGGGCGTCATCCGCGCCAGCACGTCCGCGTCTCGTTTCAGGTCGTCGTCGTTCATCGCGTTCCTCGTTGGGGGTGAAGGGGGCGGAAGGTCAGGCCGCTGGATCGCACACCGCGCACTTGTGGCCCGCGGCGATCATCTTCCGCAGGCACTTCTCCAATTGGTCTGCCGGGAATCCGGTCATCAGGTGCTCGCCGTCGTCATCCTTCCGGGTGACGGGGACGCAGCCGATCACCCGCACGGCAACGCCCGCGTCGTCGCCGTAGAGCTGGATGAAGTCGCCCACCCGGAAGAAATGAACGAACTCCGGGTGAGCGGCCTTCAACTTCTCGTGCTGTTTTTGGGCTGGCGACTTCACGCTGCCACCGCTTCGGCCCTCGGAGCTTCTTTGGGGTTGCCGGTCAGGTCGATCTCGTGCGACCGCAACGCCTGATAGGCACTGGTCGGATTCATCGACACGCCCGAACGCCGCATCCGCCGCGCCACGCTGGCGACCGTATCGAGGTTCAAGTCGATCTCGCCCTTGTGCTTATTGACCTAGCCCAAGGCGCGGTCCCACTTACGGCCGTTATGAGAGGTGGCGGTCGGGACGCGAGTGGCCCCCTTGTACTCCCGGCTGAAGTAGAATTGGCACGCCTCACGAGCCACGCGGCCAAGCGAGATGCCTTCCGGGTTGATGCCCGCCTCGGCAAGCCGCCTCTTCAGCGAGGGGATGCTCAGGGCCAATCCGTAATACTCGCGGTCGTGGAACTTTAGATGTTCCTTGATCCGCACGATGCTCGCCTCGCGTTCTGCTTTCTTGGACATAACTGACTCCCGTAAAAGTTCGTTTTCATTCGTCCCCCTCGCCGCTGGGCAGCGCCGGGCTAGGCGGCGTCGACCGTCACCAGAGACGCCGCCGCTCCCCTCTGCCCGACCGGTCGTTCCCGCCGTTCTTGGGAGGGAGGGGCGGCCAGGTCCGCGGGCGACACGCCCAGATATGCGCACGCCCGCGCCAACAGGTCCGGGGCCGGCTCGTACCGACCATTCTCCCAGCTTGAGACCGCGTCCCTCGATTGGCCGACGACGGCGCCCAACTCCCGCTGCGTCACCCGGCGAACCTCGCGGGCGGCCTTCAGCCGCTTACCCAGATTCGCCCGCTGCGGAATGACCAGCTGCGGCGCCGGCTTACGTTCGTGAGCGCGTCGGCGGTCGCGCCGGGCCACCCGTTCGGCCTGCCGGACCATCGCGTTGATCCGCGCCGCGTGCTCGGCCGACAGGTTGACGCCCGTACGCTCGGGGATTCCGTCGTCGTATCGCATGGGGTGGCTCCGGGTGGGGGAGGTCGGGACGTGGGATCGCACACCCGTCCGCACTCCCTGTTTGGTGTGCGTTCGGTGCTTATTGGTGCGTTTTGCTTGTTTGGCTAGGTGGGGCGGGAAAACAAAAAACCCCTCAAAACCTAATGGTTTTTGAGGGGTTTTCCAAATGGGCCCGAATGGATTCGAACCATCGACCTCGTCCTTATCAGGGACGCGCTCTAAACCAACTGAGCTACGAGCCCGCCGATTTGGGAGGGACGATTGTATTTGCATCGGCCCGTCTGTCAACGCCTCTGCACGGGGCACTTCTGTGGTTGGAAGGCCGGCAGGCGGTCGGTATGGTGTCGGGGCACTAACTGGAGCAAACTTTTATGGCCAAAAGCCCCCTGGCCGGCAAACCGGCGCCGAAGGAACTGCTGATTGACGTCGCCAAGCTGATCCGTCAGTACTACGAACAGACGCCCGACGTCGGCAACCCGCAGCAACTGGTCAGCTTCGGCACGAGCGGTCACCGTGGCACGTCGGCGGACGGGACGTTCACCGAAGCGCATATCCTCGCGATCACGCAAGCGATCTGCGAGTACCGCGCGAGCCAGGGCATCACCGGGCCGTTGTTCATGGGCATGGACACCCACGCCCTGTCCGACGCCGCCCAGCGCACCGCGGTCGAAGTACTGGCGGCAAACGATGTCGAGACTTACGTGCAGGCCGACAACGGCTACACGCCGACGCCCGTCATCTCGCACGCGATCCTGACCTACAACAAAGGTCGCGCGAGTGGCTTGGCCGACGGCATCGTCATCACGCCGTCGCACAACCCACCGACCGACGGCGGCTTCAAGTACAACCCGACCAACGGTGGCCCGGCCGACACGGACGTGACGTCGTGGATTCAGGATCGCGCAAATGCCCTGTTGCGCGAGAAGAACGTTCCGGTGCGCCGCATGCCGTACGACTACGCGATGAAGCGTGCCGGCACGCACGCGCACGACTACGTCACGCCGTACGTGAACGATCTGGCCAACGTGATCGACATGGCCGCCATCAAGGGCGCGAACCTGAAACTAGGCGCCGACCCGCTAGGCGGCGCGTCGGTCGGCTACTGGGGCCCGATCGCTGAGAAATACGGCCTGAATCTGACAGTGGTAAACAAGTCCGTCGACCCGACGTTCGCATTCATGTCGGTCGACCACGATGGCAAGATTCGCATGGATTGCAGCAGCCCGTACGCGATGGCGTCGCTGGTTCGGCTGAAGGACGACTACGCCGTCGCATTCGGCAATGATCCCGACAGCGACCGCCATGGCATCGTCACGCCGTCGGTTGGGCTGCTCAACCCGAACCATTACCTCGCCGTCGCGATCAACTATCTGTTGCAGAACCGCCCGAACTGGCCGAAGACGGCAGCGGTCGGCAAGACGCTGGTCAGCAGCAACATGATCGACCACGTCGTGAAAAGCCTTGGCCGCCCGCTGAGCGAGGTGCCCGTGGGCTTCAAGTGGTTCGCGGATGGATTGTTCAAGTCAACATACTGCTTCGGTGGTGAAGAGAGCGCGGGGGCCAGCTTCCTGCGGCTGGATGGCACCGTATGGTCGACCGACAAAGACGGCATCATCCTCAACCTGCTAGCCGCCGAAATCACCGCGCGCACCGGCAAAGACCCCGGCCAACACTATCAGGAACTGGCCAAGAAGTTCGGCACGCCGTTCTACACGCGCATTGATGCCCCTGCATCACCGCAGCAGAAGGCAGCCTTTAAGAAGCTGACACCAGAGGCTGTCACCGACAGCACGCTCGCCGGCGACGCGATCACCGCGAAGCTGACGAAAGCACCCGGCAACGGCGCGTCCATCGGCGGCCTGAAGGTCACCACCGACCACGGTTGGTTCGCCGCCCGACCGTCGGGCACGGAGAACATCTACAAAATCTACGCGGAAAGTTTCAAGGGCGAAGGGCACTTGAAACAGATCGTCGACGAGGCGCAAACGATCGTGACGAAGGCGCTCGGCGGCTAATCAATTCGTCTGCCAAACTCAGCGTGCCACTGGCGGCTTGCCCGCCCCTGTCTTCGTTCATTTGGAAAAGAAAAACACGCGCGGTTAAGCCGCCGGTGGCACGCATCGCAACTGTCTGCCGATCTAAAGCCCCTTCGTTCTCAAATACGCCAGCCCGGCAGATGCCCCCGCCAGCCGGTCCGTCAGTTCAAGCGGATCGACCGTCAACACGCCGCCGTACCCCGCGGCCTCGAGGTTGGCGAGCAGCTCGTCCCACTTCGTGTCGCCACGTCCGATCGGCAACGGCTTCGTCCGTCGATCCGAACCCACCGCGGCGTCACGCGCCCGCACATGGCGGATGAGCGGAGCGATCTGCGAGAACACTTCATCGGCCGACCATGCGTCGCGCAGCAACGCCACCGGATCAAGATCGATCGCGAACCACGGGCACCGCGGCCCCTGCACCGCGCGTAGCAGCGCCGCAAACGACGACAGCTCTGACCGAAACGCCAGCGTCACACCCGCCTGATCGCACCGTTGCGCGAGCGCCGCCATGGCCGTGTCCACCGACGCCTGATGCGCCAACTCCGCGGGCGTTGCCTCGGCCGGTTGGGGTGGGGGCGCTTCGACGGTCGGTGGCAGGATCAGCAGCCCCGCCAGATCCGGATTCACCTTCGGCCGTGGTGCCACCTTCGCCGGTGGCTCGGGTAACGGCCCAACTTCGACACAAACCAGCGGCGCCCGCAGCCCCGCCGCCGCGGCCATCACCTTGGACATCTGCCACAGCAACCGGTCGACATCCACCCCCGGCCGCAACCCATGCTGGCCCACGTCGTACCGCAACCCCACCAACTGCTGCCCCTGCGACGACAGGATGTGCGAGAACTCGCGCAGTCCCGATTGTGATAAATCTGTGGCGTCAAACGCTTTTGAGACGGCGTCGAACTGCAGCCCACCAAATCCCGCCTCCCGCGCCATCCGCGCCGCCGTCCGTACGTCCGCGCTCAGCGCCGCCGCGACAACTGAAATTCGCTTGCTCGGTTCGATGACCATCCCCTGATTGTACGCTGCCACTCACCGCGATAAGAATCCCCCAGCCACCTCCACCTTGCGTAGCACGTCCGCCATCTTGCAAACCCGCGCACGGTCCCTATACTTCACCACCCCAAAGCCGGGCGTGTTCCGGAGCGGCCAAACGGGTCAGATTGTAAATCTGATGGCTTACGCCTTCGTGGGTTCGAATCCCTCCGCGCCCACTAACCTCAAGAACCTCCGCAATTTGCGGAGGTTCTTGTGTTTGCCGACCCCGCGTTATTCGTCCTAAGCGGGTGCTGAATAAGGCGTAAGGCTTAAAAGTGGCGCGAATGGTGCGCTGTTCAACGCGTGGTACGCCCTAATTCGCACCCTATTTCGTTAGGGGACGGTTCGATCCGGATGCGGGCTGTTACTTCCGGTTTGGCTTACCGGTTGAACGCCGTGTTCAAGCGTTCGGCCGCGAACTTTTGAGCGGCTTTGGCCTCGTCGATGACAGCGCCCATACCGAAGAACTCGTGCGTCACGCCATTGAAGTTGCGGTTGGTAATCTCCACGCCGGCGGCCCTCAGCTTCTCGGCGTACTGTTGTCCGTCGCTCATCAAGGGGTCGATTTCGGCCGTGATAACGGTGGCCGGTGGCAACCCGCTCAGTTCGCCTTGGCTGGCTTTCAGGGGCGACACGTACTTGTTCTGCGCATCGCTCGCGTTGGCAGCAAGGTAGTGCTTGAAGAACCACTGCATCATCGCCTTGTTCAGCGGCTTGGCCTCGGCGTTGGCTTGATACGACGGGGTACTGAAATCGTTGTTCGTGATTGGGTAGACCAGCAGTTGGTGGACGGGCATTGCGCCGCCGCGATCCTTGGCTATCAGGCAGGCGACGGTCGCGAGGTTGCCACCCGCGCTCTCGCCGCCAATGGCGATGCGCTTGGGGTCACCGTTGATCTCGCTGGCGTTCTTGCTCGCCCACTGCAACACGCCGTACACGTCTTCGGGGGCGGCAGGGAATTTGTTTTCGGGCGCTTGCCGGTAATCGACGGAGACGACCACGCAGTCGGCCATCTTGGCTAGCGCGCGGCACGACGCGTCGTAGGTGTCGAGCGTGGCAATCACCCAGCCACCGCCATGCGCATAGACGAGCACCGGCAGCGGACCCTGCCGTTGGGTCTTGGGCGTGTAGACGCGGACGGGCACGTTGCGGCCGTCGGCCGTGGTGACGTTGCGGTTGTTCACGCTGGCCATCGGCTCCGGCGACGTGTCCATGCCCCGTTCCTGCATCAACTGCTTGACCGCCTGCGTCGGGGTCGGCTGCTGGCGGGCCTGTTGCGGGCTGAGGTTTTCGACCGGCTTGGGGTTGAGTTCCTTCAACTCGTCCAGCACGGCCGTCATCTGCGGGTTCGCCTTGCTCAGCGCCGCCTGCGTGCCCGACTTCATCGGCTTCTCCGCGTCGTTCGCACATCCGACCATGAGGGCTGCCGCAGTGCTGATCGAGGCGACGATGACGAGGTTTCTTCCGAAGCGCATTTGTTGACTCCGCTATATTGCGTCGATCCCGCTGCTGCGCACGTGGAAGCAACTCGCCGACAATTCGCCCGAATGCAACAACTGTGCCTTGGCGGGAGATCAGGTGCCACGGGTCGGCGTACTCGAAGACCTGCGAATTCTCATGAGGCGATCGACGACAAAGGTCTCGGCGTCCGGCGACCCGTGGCACCCACCTCAACGGGGCCCACGTCTTCACCATGATCCGAACGACCTGATTGCGGAAACTAAAGCATCTCACTTCACTCGTAGCGGGCGCAGGACTCGTTGTCATGCCGAATGTAGCGCTAGCGACCTGACCCATCTCGACAGGGCGAGCACGGATGCTCGGACCGATCCCTCAGGTCGCTACCGCTCCCGTCGGGATGACAGTGCCGCGGCCCGCAACGAAGTGAAAGTGCTACATATAGGCGGCGAAAAGCGGAAGGCAGACTTGGATCGAAACGATTTCTCGCCTCCGATCGTAACCGACGCATCAGGCCATGCCCGCGGGCTCGCGGTGGGGGGCGGGCAGGGGAACGACATCAGCGTCGGTCGCATTAGCCTTACGACGGGATTTGACCCACGCGCCAGCATCATCCAGCAGCGAGTACACCACCGGTGTCACCAACAGTGTCAGCAAAAGCGACATTGTCTGCCCACCAATAACCACCACCGCTACGGCGCGGCGTTCTTCTGCGCCGGGGCCCGTGCCGAGCCACAGGGGCAGCATGCCGCCGACGAGGGCGAGCGTCGTCATCAGGATGGGGCGCAGGCGGTCGCGGTTGCCCTGAATGATGGCATCGAACCGGTTGTAGCCTTCGTGCCGCAGGTGGTTCATGTGGTCGATCTGGAGGATCGAGTTCTTCTTCACCACGCCGAACAGCACGAGGATGCCGAGCGCCGAATACAGGTTCAGCGTGTTGCCGGTCAGCCAGAGCGCAAAGAGCGCGAACGGGATCGACAGCGGCAGCGCCAGCAGGATGGTGACCGGGTGCACCAGGCTCTCGTAATTGCTAGCCAGAATCATGTACATGAAGACGACCGACAGGCTGAACGCGATCAGGAACTCGACGAACGTGCGTTCCAACTCGCGGCCACGGCCACCGATGCTGGTGGTGTAGGCGGGGCCCATGTTCAGCTTGTCGGCGGCGGCCTGAATGGCGACCAGGCGGTCGGCCAGCGCGTAACCCGGCGCGACGCCGCCGCGCACGTTGGCGGCGCGTTGGCGGTCGTAGCGATCGATTCGGCTGGGGGCGGTGCCCGGTTCCAGCTCGGCTAAGTTGCGCAGTTCGGTCGTGCCGCCACCGCGCCGGGGCAGCAGCAGGGTGGGGAGGTCCTCGGGGTTCTGCCGGTATTCCTCTTCGAGCCGCAGTTGGACGTCGTAGTCCTCGTTCGTCTGCGGGTCGAGGAAGCGCGTGATCTCGGTGTCGCCGCCCACCAGCAGGCGCAGCGCGGTGCCGACGTCGGCGCCGGTCACTCCCAGGTCGGCGGCGCGGTCGCGGTCGATGTTCACGCGGACCTCAGGCTTGGTCAGCTTCAGCGTGGTATCGATGCCCTGAAGGCCCAGTTCGTCCTGCTGGTCACGCAGGGCCTCGGTGTACTCCGAGAGCTTTTCGAGTTCGGGCCCGCGAATGATGAAGTCGACCTCGAAGTTGCCACCACCGATGTTGAACGACGCGAAGTTGCGCACGCTGGCCCGCAGGTCCGGGTACTTGCGGCGCAGCGTGCCCCCGATCTCGCGCATGACGTCCGATTGCTTGTAATTATTCTTGAACGCGTTCAGCGGGTTGCCGTTCAGCGTCTCGCGCCACAGGCGCGAGAACGACAGGTAGCGTTCATCGTGCGGCGCGATGCCGACGTAGACGTCGCCACCGTTGGTGCTGCCGAGGAAGCCACCCCCCGCGGTGGCCAGCACGGTGCGCACGCCGCGTACGTTGCGGATGTCCTCCTCGATCGACAGCATGGCGTCGTTCATCGCGGCGAAGCTGGTGCCCTCAGGGGCGCTGATGCGCACCTGGAACTCGGCCTCATCGACGTCGGTGGGTGTGTACTCCTGCTGCACCAGACCGTAGATCGGAATCGCCGACGCGATGACGAGCAGCGCGACACCGGTGGTGATGAATCGGTGCCGCATCACCAGGCGCAGCAGGTATTCGTAGCCGCGGTCGATGTGCCGGTAAAAGCCACCGCGGCTGTCGGCGCCGTGGCCGTCACCACCGGCGTCGCTCCTCTTCAGCAGGCGCGCCGACATCATCGGCGTCAGCGTAAAGCTGACGAGCAGGCTCACCAGCACCGCGACTGCCGCCGTGATGCCGAACTGGTAAAGGAAGCGCCCGCTGATGCTCGACATGAACGAAACGGGGATGAAGATGACGACTAGGCTCAGCGTAGTCGCCAGCACGGCCAGCGCGATCTCGCCGGTGCCTTGGCGCGCGGCCTCGAAGGGGGTCATCTTCTTTTCTTCGATGAAGCGGAAGATGTTTTCCAGCACGACGATCGCGTCGTCGATCACGATGCCGACCATCAGCACCAGCGCGAGCATCGTGACGCTGTTGAGCGTGAAGTCCAGCGCCCACATCATGCCGAAGGTGCTGATGACCGATGCCGGGATCGCGATGCCCGCGATGAGCGTGGCGCGGAGGTTGCGCATGAACGCGTAGACCACCAGGCAGGCCAGGAACGAGCCGAGCACGAGGTGGATGTTGATCTCGTGCAACGCGGTGTTGATGTAGCGCGACTGGTCGCGAATGATCAACATCTCGACACCCGCCGGCAGCTGCGGGCGAATGCGATCGAGGTTGGCCTTGGCGGCATCGATCGTCTCGATCGTGTTGGCGCCGCTTTGGCGCAGCAGCTCCAAAGTCACGGACGGCCGACCGTTCAGCCGGGCGACCTCGCGTTGCTCCTTGGTGCCATCCTCGGCCCGGCCGACGTCCTTCACCTTGATCGGCGTGCCGTTGACGGTCGCGATCACGATTTCGTTGAACAGGCGGGGATCGCGGATGCGGCCCATCGGGCGCAGCGCCGACTCGCGCTGCTCGTTGGTGACGTTGCCGGCCGGCACGTCGATGTTGTTGGCGACGACGGCGTCGCGGACGGCGGTGATGGGCAGGCCCAGCGCCGCCAGGCGGTCGGCATCCACCCAGACGTTGATCGCGCGCTCGAGGTCGCCGACGATGCGGATCTCGCCCACGCCCTTGCCGCGCTCCATCTGGACCTTCACGACCTTATCGGCCAGTTCGGTCAGCTCGCGCACGCTGCGGTCGCCGGAGAGCGCGACTGTGAGGATCGGTTCACCCTCGTTGTTGTTCTTCGTAACGATCGGTGGGTCGACATCCTCCGGCAGCCGGCGGATGGCGGTCGCGACCTTGTCGCGCACGTCCTGGGCGGCCACGTCGATGTCGCGGTCGAGGTTGAAGGTGGCGATGATGTAGCTGCTGCCCGACCCGCTGATGCTGCGGAGCTCGTCAATGCCCTCGACGGTGTTCACGACCTCTTCCAGCACCTGCGAAACCTGGGATTCGATCTCTTCGGGGCTTGCGCCCGGCAGGCTGGTGCGGACCGAGACGGTGGGGAGGTCGACCGAGGGCAGGCGGTCGACACCGAGGTTCGTGTAGGCCGCGGCGCCGACGACGACGAGCGCGAGGATAATCATCGCCGCGAAGATCGGGCGGCGGATACAAATGTCGGCCAGGGTACGCATCAAGTCTCCATCGGGCGCGGGTCGTCGGCTTTCGGCTCGTTAAGCAGTCAAGGTGACAAGGTGAGGGAGTGACCGGGTGAAGCGGTCGAACGCAGCTGCGTTCACCTTGTCACCCCGTCACGTTGTCACTTTGTCTCAATCAACAATCGGCATCTCAAATCTTCAACATCCCCAACCCCCGCAGCGTCGCCTCTTCCGGCGGGATGACGAACTCCCACCGGCCGGGCCAATCGCGGTGCAGCACGTGCGACAGGCGGCGACCGACGCCACCGGCGACCATCACGCGGCGCCGGAATGATACGCCCGGTTGACGCAACAATTCCAAGCGCGCTGCGCTGTCGCGGGCAAGGCTGTCGACGATCGCCGATAGCATTTCCTCGCGGGTGGTGGCGAGCGTAATCCCGGTGAAGCAGCCCGTCCGCTGGTCGATCTGCGTTCGATCACCGGCCAGGTGGTTCTCAAACGCCACGCGCGAGCCGGGCGATCGTTTCGCGGATGAAACGAGCTTCCAGAATTTTTGTTCGGGCAGATCGGCAAAAAACTGATCGCGCGCCCAGTTCAGCGCCGTTCCCACGGCGGCAATCGTGCTGACGGAGACCCACTTTTGATCGACGCCGAGCGCGCGGGTCAGGAGTCGATCGTGCGGCTGTGGCCGGTCGACGCACAGGGCCAGTACGTCCGTGGAGCCGGACACGTTGAACAGCTGGCCTGCCTTCGCGCCCGCCAACAGCATGCCGCAACTACCGTCGACGATTCCCGCCAATACGGGTAATCCCTCAGGCAGGCCGAATCTCCGGGCACCTTCTTTCGAGACATTGCCACCGACCGCATTGCTGGGCAGGACCTGCGGCAGCAGCGCCTTGGGCATGCGTGAGGCGTCGCACAGTTCGTCGCTCCAGCCGGTGAGGGCGACGGTTTCGTAGAATCCGGTGAAGCTGGCGTTCGATGGGTCGATCACCCGCTTGCCTGTCATGTGGCGATGCAGGTACGTATTCAGGTGGCCGACGAGGTCGGCATTCTTCAGCCGCTCGGCTTCGTGCTGGCGATACCATGCCCAGGTGGTGGAACTGATGCCGCCGGGGAACGGACGGTTGCCCGCGAGCTTGAGGTGGCGGGCCTTGCCGACCCGCTGTTCAATTGCGTGTGCCTCGGCAACGCTACGGCGATCCTGGTGGGTGACGAGCGGCGTGAGCGCTTTGCCGCGACTGTCCATCGCGACCCACGCCGGTGACATCACCGAGATCGCGACCGCATCGACCTTCTTCACCGCGGCGCCGAGCTGCCCGATCGCGCCGCGGACGGCCTTCAGGACCTCGTCGGGCGAGACTTCCGATCGCGCGCCGTCGTAGCGTGTCTTGAACCGCTGGGTGGCGACCTCACCGACGATCTTCGTCTCGCGCAGGACGGCCGTTTTGACCGAGGAAGAGCCGATGTCGAGACCGAGGATTGGCATTACGGCTTAACGTGTGTGGGGAAAAGATGAAACCCACGAATGGGCACGAAACAACGCGAATTAGGGAAAAAATAGCTTCCCATTCGTGTCGATTCGTGCCCATTCGTGGGGGGAGAATCCTCAATCCGTTTCGCGCCAGTTGTACGGCCACTGGTCGGAACTGCGCACGTTCAGCGACCGCGCCAGCTCCTGATGGGCGCGGTAGGTGGTGGTGACGGTCGCGACGCGGTCCTTGCCAAGCTGTGCCTCGGCGGTCGTGCCGTACTTGTCCTGTTCGTTCTGCAGCACTTCCTGCACGAACGTGTAATCGCTGGGGCTGCGCATGTCGTACATGCGCGTGTACTGCTTCGTGGGCGAGCTGCACCCCGCCGACACCGCCACGCCGAGCGCGACGAGCGACAGTGATGGGAACGCACGTTTCAGTTGGCGGATCATAATCCTCCGGATGGCCGTGGGCCCGTGGCGGTTGACGGTGGCGTTACAACACAGTTCAAGCAACGCCGGACCACGCCGATTATTCTGCAAACGGGCGTGCGGATCGCGGAATGGCCAAAGTCGCCAGTTCCGCGATCCGCACGCCGTAGTTCCGCGATTGCTGCTACAGCGTCTTCTGAGGCTGGCCCTCTTCGCTCAGGTCCGACCCCGGCTTGTGGGCCGGTTGCTCGGCCGACCACTCGGTGTGGATGAACGTGCCGGGGTTGTCCAGCCGTTCGTACGTATGGGCGCCGAAGTAGTCGCGCTGGGCCTGAATCAGATTGCCCGGCAGGCGGTCGCGGCGGTAGGTGTCGTAGTAGGCCAGCGAGCCACCGAACGCCGGCAGACCAATGCCGTTGGTGATGCCGATGCCCACGATTCGCCGCCACGCGTCCTGCTTGGCGTTGATCATCGCGGTGAAGGTCGGGTCGATCAGTAGGTTCGGCAGGTTCGGGTTGCTCTTGAACGCCTTGGTGATCTCTTCGAGGAAGACGGCTCGAATGATGCAGCCGGCGCGCCAGATCATCGGCAGATCGGGCAGGTTCATCTTGAAGTCGTACCCACCGTCCTTCACGGTCTTGTTGGCCGCGGCCAGCATGGCCATGCCCTGGGCGTAGCTGCAGATCTTGCTGCAGTAGAGCGCGTCCTTCACGTCGTTGATGAATGCCTTGATGTCCCCGTTGAACTTCTTCGGGCTGGGGCCACCCAGCACCTTGCTGGCGGCCACGCGTTCGTCCTTGGCCATGCTCAGCTCGCGCGCGTCCACCGCAGCGGCGATCGTCGGGATGGGCGTCAGCAGGTTCAGCGCGGCCTGAATGGTCCAGGTGCCCGTGCCCTTCATGCCGACGACGTCGCGGATCTGCTCGACAAGGGCACCCCCATTTGCGCCACCGCCCTGTGGGTCCTTGTAGTTGATCACCTTCTCGGTGATGTCGATCAGGAAGCTCTGAAGCTCGCCCTTGTTCCACTCGGCGAACACGTCGCGCAGCTGCTGGTTGTCGAGGCCGCCCACGTTCTTCAACAAATCGTACGCCTCGGCAATCAACTGCATGTCGCCGTACTCGATGCCGTTGTGGACCATCTTCACGAAGTGGCCCGCGCCACCGTCGCCGCAGTAGGTGACGCAGGGTACGCCATCGCTGGGCGCCTTGGCGGCGATCTTCTCCAGGATGGGGCGCAAATGCTCGTAGCTCTCGCGGTCGCCGCCCGGCATGATGCTGGGGCCCCACAGCGCGCCTTCCTCACCACCGCTGACGCCCATACCGAAGAACTTGATGCCGGTGCCCTTCAGGGCCGCCGAGCGACGTTCGGTGTCGGTGAAGAGGGAGTTGCCACCATCCATGACGATGTCGCCGGGCTCGAGGAAGGGCTTGAGCTCGTCGATGACCATGTCGACCGGCTTGCCGGCCTTCACCATGATCAAAATGCGCCGCGGGCGCTCGAGCGACGCGACGAACTCCTTGATCGTGTGCGGGCCGACGGCGTTCCTGCCTTTGGCCAGCTCGGCGATGAAGTGCTCCGTCTTGCTGGTGGTGCGGTTGTAGACCGAAATGGGGAACCCGTTCCGCTCGATGTTGAGCGCGATGTTGCGACCCATGACTTCCAAACCGATGACGCCGAAAGCTTGCCCTGGCATTGCTGAATCCTTCTTGTTGTAAGCCGCGGCCCATTGTGGGGGAGCGCGGCGGTTGTGGCAACAGGGGTGGCCGTTCTTGGCTGTTCCCATTTCCCCGTGTTACCCTGCGCCCATGTCGCTCATCACCAAACATGCCGACGGCAGCTATCGGGCGTGCAACAGCATTGTTACGGGCGACGTCGCGATCGGTGATCTGGCCAGCATCTGGTTCGGCGCCGTCATCCGCGGGGACGTGGCAAAGGTGTCGATCGGTCGGCGGGCGAACGTGCAGGACAACGCGGTCGTCCACTGCGACAGTGGCGTGCCGAACGTGATCGAGGACGACGTGGTGATCGGCCACGGCGCGATCGTCCATGGCATGTTCGTCGGGCAGGGATCGTTGATCGGCATGGGCGCCACCGTGCTCGGCCGTAGCAAGATCGGCCGGGGTTGCCTGATCGCCGCCGGCGCCTTGGTGCCACCGGGGCTGGAGGTGCCGGATGGCATGACCGTCATGGGTGTTCCGGGCAAAATCGTGCGGCCAGTGAAGCCGGACGAACAACAGTACATGCAGTGGCTACGCGATCATTACGTGCAGCTGGCCCAGAAGTACGTTGATGGCGCATTCGAGAATGCGTGATCCTGTCCCTCTCCCGCATGCGTCGGGAGAGGTCAGGTGAGGGTCCCTTTCCGTCCCGCTGTCTGCGCGCCCGTTGTGGGAATCACCCCACCCAGCCTCCCCCGGAGTACCGAGGGAGGGGGCAGACGCGCCGGTTTGTTCCGTTGTCATCAGACGACTTTCTCTCCGATCCGCCCTACAATCATCCCTCTATGGCCGGTTACACCCAAAGCATCCAAACCCTGATGAACGAGTTCGCGCGCCTGCCCGGCATTGGCATGCGCAGCGCCGAGCGGATCGCCTTTCACCTGCTGAAGGAAAGCCCGGAAGACGCCATGCGGCTGGCGGATGCGATTCGCGACGTGAAGACGCGCATCAAGCACTGCAACATCTGCTACAACCTGACCGAACAAGACCCGTGCAACATCTGCGCCGACGGTAACCGCGATCAGGGGCTGGTCTGCATTGTCGAACAGCCGAAGGATCTGCTCGCGCTGGAGGCGGCCAGCCTGTACCGCGGGGTATATCACGTGCTGCTGGGACGCATCTCGCCGTTGGAGGGGATTGATCCGGAAGATCTGACCATCGAGCCGCTCATGGAGCGTTTGGCCAGCGGCACGATTCGTGAACTCATCATGGGCACGAACCCCACGATGGAAGGGGACGGCACCGCGATGCACATTCAGAACCTGGTGGGCAACCAGTTCCCCAACGTGCAGGTGACTCGCCTGGCTCGCGGCCTGCCCGCGGGCAGCAATATCGAATACGCCAACCGCAACATCCTCGCCGACGCCATCAGTGGGCGCCAGCGTATGTGATCGAGTGCGCAACACACCTCGCCGGACTTGCCGCTTGAGCGGTAAGTTCTTCCGCCCCATCTCTTCAGCGCCCTAAAGGCTAGCGGAAAAAGCCCCTTCGTTGTTCAGAGACGTGTCATCCCGATGGGAGGCTTGCCGACCTGAGGGATCGCTCAAGGCCGAGAACCGTCCGTGGTTCGAGATCCCTCAGGTCGCCTTAGGCCCATCGCGATGGCATTCGCACGCGATGCGACAGGGCGTTGTCCCCTAGCCTTAAGCGTTCTCGCGCGACCGGTTGTCGATGCGTCCCGTGCGTGGTTGCCACGCGAAGAACGCCTCCAATTGCTGCTCGAACGCCAGCCCGTCCCAGTTCCGCACCAGAAAGCGCGGCAATTGAAATGGATCCGTCTCGCGTGTCACCTGACCGTTGAAGTTGGAACATGCGTACGCGTAGCCCGCCGTCTTCAGGAGGTCGACCGTTTCCCGCGTGTAGTCGTGCCGCGTGCCGAACGGATAGGAGAACCCGCGCCGGCCACTGCCGATTTCCAGCTGCTGCGCGACGGGAGATTCGTTGGACAGCCGCGGATGCGCGATCGTGTGCCCACCAAACTCCAGAAGCGGATCAGCCTCCGCCTCGGCCAGTTCAGGGGCGGTCATCATGCGGTGTGATTCGCGGCCAGCCGATCCCAATCCCGACCAATCGTGAAGCGCTGCCATCGCCGCGGCGCGGTCGGCGACGGTTGCCCGGTGCAACAGGCCGCACAGTTCGCGGTAAACCTTCTGCCGTGGCGAGGGCGCGGTTGGCATCGTCACGTCCCAATGGCAATCCTGCGCAAACGCGTCGGGCGAATACGTCGCGGTGCTTTGCAAATCGATTGCATATCGCTCGCGGCCGACCGCCACAATTAACTTCTGGGGCAGCGTGTTCGGACGCAGGAAAATTCGTTCCAAATCGTCCCAGAAGAACTCGCGTTGGGTGTCGGTTAAGCCAGATGTCGCGAAGATCGTCGCCGGGACGTTCGCGGCCCGCAGCAGTGGCAGGGCGTGGCGGAGGTTGTCCCAGTAGCCGTCGTCGAACGTGATCGCCACCGCACGCTCGGGCAGACGCCCGGCGGCCGCCAGTTCGAGCATTACCGCGAGCGACATCGGCGCCGCCACCCGCTTCAGCGTGCGCAGGTGCTCGGCGAAGTTGGCCCGCGAGACGCACAGCAGTTGCGGATCGGTCGGCAGCTCGATCACGCGGTGATAAAGGAGGATCGTTCCACCGATCATGGGCTTGCCTTCGTTGCGCGCACCGTCACGATGACCTCGTAGTCGGCGTCGCGGAAATCCAGTTCTTGGCGCGTCACCTCGTGCAGCGCCATCCCCTGAAGAAACGCGTTGGCAATCAAAACATTGCCGAACGTTTCGACGGCCAAATCGCCTGGCCGAAACGCCTCTTCGAACAGTCGCCGTGCCGATAGGCTGGTGAAGCGCCAAAAGTCGCCCCAGCGGTCCATGTCGTACCGGCTGATTTGGCTGATGCCGGCCATCGTCGCCAGCACCGTGCCACCCGGGGCCAGCGCCGCGTATGCGGATCGGACCGCGCCGCGCACGTCGTACAGGAACGGTAGTACCTGCGTCAGCACGATACAATCGAATGCGCCCGCTGGAATCCCCGCGCCCGTCTCCAAGTTGCCGACGAACGTCGCCTTGCGGTTACCGGGCACTGCATGCAGCACGTCGCTCTGCGTCACGCGGTCGCCACCAAACTGCCGGGTGTACGTCGGGTCGCCCACCTCCATCACCCGGCCGCGAATCGACTGTTGATTGGCCTGCAGGAAACCTTCGATGTAATACCGGTCGATCGGCGTGCCGCGATCGGTGCCGAACAGGCGGCTGACGGGCTGGGTGCTTCGCTGAGGGGGCAATGGGTCCTGCAACACGAAATAGTCCTCCACAACTTCTATCGGTTTGCCGCCCGTTCGTCCGATAATCAATCCATGCGTATCGCGTTCCTTTCGCACCAATGGCCCGGCGCCCGAATGGGTGGCATTGGCTCGTACGTGCGGAACGCCACCGCGGCGCTGGCGCAGGCAGGGCACGACGTGCACGTCTTCACGTTCGCACTGCCCGCCGACGTGCGGGCGAACGTGCCGCCGGAGATTAAGCTGCACGAGACGCCCGACCTGGCGTCGCGCGTGATGTCGGGCGCTGTGCCCGCGCCCATGGCGGCGGTGTTGAACGCGGGGGGTGAGGGAATTTATCGCCTGGCGATTGCGCACCTGCTGACGGCAGCCTTTCAAGCTGAACATGCGATTAAGCCGTTCGATGTTGTGGAAGTGCCCGAGGTGGAAGCGCTCGGCCTGCCATTGCTGTTGAACCATTCGCGCACGCTGCCCGTGGTGACGCACCTGCACTGTGCGACCTCGATCGCTTACGCGGGCAACGGGGTTGAGGTGGGGCCGTCGCAACGACTGATCACCGAACTGGAGTTTGCTGCGATTCATCTCTCCGACAGCATTTGCGCCCCAACGCGTGCCGTGGTCGATCTGACCGAGCGGCACATGAACGCGACGGTCTCCGCTGCCGAGATCCCGCACGCCATGATGCGCGACTCGACGGCGTTCGAACCACCGCCGGCGGACGGTTCGGTGCTGTTCGTGGGACGGCTTGAGCGCCTGAAGGGCGTTGAGGTGCTGGCCGCGGCACTGCGACAGTTCTTGGCCGACAATGCCGCTGCGACCTTTCGGTTCTTGGCACCCGACACGAACACCGGGCCCAAAGGTGATTCGATGCAGCGGCACATCGAAAGCATCATCGGGCCAGACTTACTCGGCCGCGTGACGTTCCTGGGTGAAGTGTCGCGCGCGGTGGTTGATCGGGAACTGGCGGCCGCGTCGTTCTGCGTGATGCCGAGCCTGCTTGAGAATTTCTCGATGGCATTATGCGAATCCATGGCTGCGGGGCGTGCGGTGGTCGTCGCGGGGGGAACAGGGTCGGTCGAGGTGGTCTGTGATGACGCGCTGGTGGCAGAGCGCGGCTCGGCCGATGATCTGGCACGACTCATGACACGTCTGTGGCGCGATCGTGGTGAACTCGCATTGCGCTCACGCGCCGCACAGGAACGCGTCCGTCACCTTTGCGGTCCTGCCCGCGTGTCGCAACAACGGGCAGAATTCTATCGCGATGCGATGAACCAATTCCGATTGGAGACCGTCACCGATCGCGCCGCGCGGCTTTCAGCACTGCCCGCATCTACCGCAGCGACGTTGCTGCCGGCGGTGGTGACGCTGACGGGTGGGTTGTGTGGTGTGCGGTCCGCCGGTGAGCAGTCGCCGGGCGCACGGCTCTCAACCATCTTCAGCAGATTGTCCGCAGTGCAAGGCGGCCGCGCGCAGGTCACGCTGTACGCCGCCGGCAAGCACACGACGCGATTGCTTTCGGAGCGTCACCTGTGGGAATCGGCCGGCCACGACATTGCAGGCATCATCGACGACCACCCGCGGTTCGCCGAGGGCGGCGAGTACCTCGGCCTGCCCGTGCAGTCGATGGAGAGGGCGGTGGCGGCGGTGCGGGCGGGGCGGGCGTTGCCGCCGGTCGTGCTTAGCACCGATACGTACGAGGACCAGTTTTGGAATCAGACGGCGCCGCTGCGCGAATTGGGCGTCGCCGTCTATCGACTTTACGGCCAAGGGAGCGCCACGTGATCGAGCTTTCCATCGTCATCCCGACCTGCAATCGTGCACCTCTGCTGGCGCGCTGCCTGACCAGCGTTCGCCGAAGCATCTCCTGCAACTACGAGGCGATCGTCGTCAACGGCGCCAGCACCGACGAGACGTCCGACGTCTTGGCCGCCGCCAAGGACATGATGGGCGACCGGCTGCGGGTCATCAACGAACCGCAGCGCGAAGGCTTCGTGCGCGCTGCCAATAAAGGCTTTGCCGCCGCCCGCGGGCGCTGCGTGACCTGGGTGAACGACGATGCAAGACCACTGCCCGGCGCGCTCGACAACGCGGCGCTGCAGTTGCTGCAAGCTCCAGCAAACGTTGGTTTGATCGCGATGTTCCACGACTTCCACGGCCAGCGCAACATCGCCTACGAGGCCGACCACGGTGCCCGGCGATACAAGTTGCTGCACGTGCGCGGCACGCTCTACGCGAACTTCGGCCTGGGGCGGCTCAGCACCTTCCGCGATCTGGGCTTCTTCGACGAGCGCTACTTCCTGAACGCCGCCGACCCCGACTTTTCGCTGAAGGTATGGCACGCGGGCCTGGAGGTCGTGCCCGCCGCCGACAGCTTCATCGACCACGACGAGCACGACGACGACCGCCGGGCGCAGGACGGCGACCGCGCGCAGGCGGACAACGTGAAGCTGTTCGAAAAGTGGGACCTGCCACCGAAGAATTTGGAGCAGAACGACTTCGATCCACAGCGTCCGTGCACCCTCCGCGGCCTTCGACCGACGACCGCTGTGGCGGCTTAGGAAGTTCCGATCATGCTCGACGTCACGTTCCTCATCTCCACGTACAACCGCGGGCAGGTGTTGCTCAGTACCCTCGCGCAAATCGGCAACTGCGGTCTGGCGGCGGGGCGATTCGAGATCATCGTCGTCGACAACGCCAGCACCGACGGCACCGCCGACCTTGTCGCGCACTGGTTTCGGGAAGTGAAGCTCGTCCGGCTGGCCACAAACCGCGGCCCGTGCGCCAAAAATGAGGGGCTGCCGCTGGCGCGTGGACGGTTCGTCCTGTTTCTTGATGACGATTCGTTCCCGCAACCCGGTGCGGTCGCTGCCATGATCGAGAAGTTTGATCGCGACCCCGAACTCGGCGCCGCGACGTTCACGATCACGCTGCCGAACGGCCGGCGAGAGTGCAGCGCGTATCCGAACGTCTTCATCGGCTGTGGCACCGGGTTCCGAACCGACGCGCTCAAGCTGGTGGGCGGGCTGCCGACGGATTTCTTCATGCAGGCGGAAGAGTACGACCTTTCGCTGCGCCTGATGGACGCGGGCTGGCACGTGCGCTCGTTCGCCGATCTGCACGTCACGCATCTCAAGACGCCGGCGGCGCGGTATCCGGAGCGTGTGGCATCGCTGGACGTGCGGAACAATCTGCTGCTCGTCGCTCGACACTTCCCGCTGCGCTGGGTGGCGCCATTCGCGTGGGATTGGACGAAACGGTACCGATTCATCGCCGGTGCCAACGGACGCAAGGCCGCCTTCTGGCGCGGTGTGGTGGCGGGCCTGTGGGCTATTGTTAAGGGGGCCCACCGCAAGCCCGTGAGCACGGAGACGTTCGAGACGTTCGCGCGATTAAATGCGATTGAAGCCGCTATGCGCGACTGGGCCGCGCGCTCGGGTGTAAAGCAAGTGTTGTTCGTCGATCTCGGCAAGAACAGCCTTGCCTACCATCGTGCGGCACGGCGGTGCGGTTTAACTGTCGTCGCAGTGGCGGACGCGAATCTCGGCCAACATGGTTATACGTATCGCGGCGTACCGATCGTTACCGACGATGTCGCCCTCCGCCTCTCGTACGACGCGGTGGTCGTGAGCAACCTGTCGCCGGTGCATGCACAATCCCGAACGGCTCATTGGCAAACGTTGACCGATCGACCGGTAGTCGATTTGATGGCGCCGGCGGTGGAACGATCACGCGGCGTCGCAGTCGCGGCTTGATCAAAATCAAACGGATTTCACGAGCGGCAGTTCCACCCAAAATTGGCTACCCGCCCCTTCGGTTGATCGCACGCCCACACGGCCGCCCATCCGCTCGACGGCTCGCTTGGCAATCGCCAGGCCGATCCCCGCACCCTGGTATTTGCCGTTCTCGTTCAGCGACTCGAACGGAGTGAAGATGCGCTCGAAGTTCTCCGGCGAGATGCCGATCCCGCGGTCCTCGATCCAGATGCGCGCCACGTCCGTGCGTTCCTCTGCCCAAATGTTCACCTTCGCCCGCTCGCCCGGCTGCACGAACTTGATCGCGTTGCCGATGAGGTTCGCGAAGACGTGCTGCAGCGTCAGGCGATGGCCCAGCACCCAGGGCAACGGTTCCTGAAAGTGAATGGCTGCGTTGGCCATCTCCGGTTCGCGCTGGAGTTGGCCGATCAGCTCGTGCACGATCGTGACCGTGCTGACCGGCGACAGCGCAAGGTCGGCGCGTGCCAGCCGGCTGTACTCCAACAGGTCGGTGATCAGCCGATCCATGCGCGCCGACGACGCGATGACCCGCCGAAGCGATTCCAACCCCTGCTCGTCGAGCTTATCGCCCTGGCGGGCCAGCAACGTGGTCGCGAATCCCTGCAACGTGTGCAGCGGGGCCCGCAGGTCGTGCGATACGGTGTACGAGAACGCGTCCAGTTCCTCGTTCACCGCCTGCAGTTCCCGCGTGCGGTCTACGACGCGCTGCTCGAGCGTGGCGTTGAGCTGTTCGATCTCGTCGGCGGCGCGCTTCTGGGCGTGAATGTCGGTGATCGTGCCGAACCACTTGACCACGTTGCCCGCCTCGTCCCGCGCGGGCAGCGCACGGCTGAGGTGCCAGTGGTACTCGTCGCTGCCGTTGGCGGGGCGAATGCGATATTCGATGCTGTGCGGCTCATCGGCCGCGATCGACGCGAACCAGCTCGTCGACACGCGGTGGAAGTCGTCGGGGTGGATGATGTTGCGCCACTGCGTCTCCCGCGCCTCGGCGACCGTCATGCCGACGTAACGCTGCCACTGTAGATTAAAGTAATCGGCGACGCCGTCCGGGCCGGCGGTGAAGACCATCTGCGGCATGGCGTCGGCCAGCTCGCGGAAGCGCGACTCGCTGCTGCGCAGCGCCGACTCGGCGGCCCGCTGCTGCGTCACGTCCTGCATGCTGACCACGCAGCGCAACGACGCGCCGGCGGCGTCGTGCACCAGCGTGCCCTGCATCAGAACGCAAATGCCGGCGCCGTCCTTTCGCTGGCAGCGCGATTCCGACGCGTACTCCTGCGACCGGCCCTGGGCCATCGCCAGGTATGCCGACCAGTCCCGCTCGCGCGCATCGGCCATGCAGAGGTCGAACAGAGACATGCCGAGCAGTTCGCCCTCGGTGTAACCCGTGATCTCGCACATCTTCCGGTTCACGCGCAACAGTTTGCCGGCTGCCAGGTCGGCCTGAGCCATACCGATCGGGGCCAGGTCGAACGAGCCGCGCAGTTCTTCCTCGCTGGCGCGTAGCGCGTTCTCGTCGCGCTGTTGGCGAACGGTGGCGGTGTAGATGATCGCATACACCAGCCCGCTGGAGACGGCCACGAACACGAGCCCTTTAAACGACTGGGCCCACAGGTGGAAGGCTTCCGTCGACGATAGCAGGTGCAGTGCCCGGTCGCTCAGGATGATCCAGAGCGACGCGATGATGAAGTACATGGCGCTGGCGCGCAACGCCATCCGGGCGGCGGTGGTTTGCGGGGGTGGCGGTTGGCTCGGTAAGTGGGAATCCAAAACGCTCTCGCCGGGCGTGCGTGTATCGATACGTGACGGTAAGCGCCGGTCGATCGCGTCGTTGACTGCGACCGACCGGCGGCCCCCGAAGCCGCTAGACCGCCTTGGCGGCGCGGCGCGGTGTCGGCTCGGCGACGGCGCCCAGGTTGCGGAAGCGCTCGTAGCGCCGTTCGAGCAGGTTATCGAGCTTCACGCGCTTCAGGTCGCGGATCGTCTTGGCCAGGTACTGCTCGAGGTTGTGGGCCGCGGTGTGCGGATCGCGATGAGCGCCACCCAATGGCTCGGGCACCACGGCGTCGATCACGCCGTGCTTGATCAGGTGCTTGCTGGTCAGCTTCAGCGCGTCGGCGGCGTCGGCGGCGTTGGTGGCGCCCTTCCACAGGATGCCGCTGCAGCCCTCGGGGCTGATCACCGAGTACCACGCGAACTCCATCATCGCCACGCGGTCGGCCACGGCGATGCCGAGCGCGCCACCGCTGCCACCCTCACCCGTGATGACCGTGACGATCGGCGTCTTCAGGCGGCTCATTTCCATCATGTTGCGGGCGATGCTCTCCGCTTGCCCGCGCTCTTCCGCGCCAATGCCCGGGTACGCACCGGCCGTGTCGACCAGCGTCACCACCGGCAGGCCGAACTTCTCGGCCAGCTTCATGCAGCGCAGCGCCTTGCGGTAGCCTTCCGGATGAGCACAGCCGAAGTAGCACTGGATCTTCTCTTTGGTGTCCTTGCCCTTGTGATGCCCGATCAGCATCACCTTATGGCCACCGATGCGCGCCAATCCGCACTTAATGGCCGGATCGTCACCGAAGTGACGGTCGCCGTGCAGTTCGCGGAACTCACGGCACAGCACCTCGACGTAATCCTTAAACAAGGGCCGCTGCGGGTGACGGGCGACCTGAACGGTTTCCCAGGCGGATAGGCTATCGTAGGTCTTGCGCACCATCGCGGTGTAGTTCGACCGCAGCTGCCGCAGTTCCTTGCTGTAGTCGATCTGCTTCGATGCCTGCAGGCCTTCCAACTCGTGGATCTGTTCCTCAAGCTTGGCCAGCGGCTTCTCGAATTCCAGCACGTGCCGCAGGGGAACCTTGCTGGCGACGGCGGAACTTGTGGGTTCGGGTGCAGCCAAAGTGTGGGCCATCTTTCGTTGTTCGACCGACCGTACACGCGGTCGACCGCCTTGTATGTTTTTACGGACGTCAGAACTTGATCGAGTCCCGACGTTTCACTTGCGGACTTGCATGGAACCTGGTTGCCAAAGCGGCAATGCCAGAGCGTTCCGATTTCTCCCAGCTTGCCAACGGGAATACGGTAAAGCGATGCCCGAACGAACGCAAGGGAGACGCCGCCGGCGCGCCTCGGTTGGGGTTATCTCACTGGCGCGATTATGATCGGCCGTATGACCTTCGAACGCGTGTGCATTCTAGGCGTGGGGCTGTTGGGCGGCTCGCTGGCGCTGGCCTTGCGTAACGTCGTAACCGACTGCCGAGTCGTCGGATACGGCCACCGCCAGTCGACGCTGGACACGGCGTTGTCGCGCGACGTCATCCATGAATCGTCCACCGACCCGGCCGAAGCCGTCCGCGACGCCGATCTGGTCGTCCTCTGCACACCGGTCGGCACGTTCAGCGACCTCATCCATCGGATCGGCCCGGCGTTGCGCGCCGACGCCATCGTGACCGACGTCGGCAGCACCAAGCGATCGATTGTGGTCGCGTCAAAGGCACTGCCGTCGCCCGGCCTGTTCGTCGGATCCCACCCTATGGCCGGCAGTGAAAAGCGGGGCGTGGAGTACGCCGACGGCAACCTGTTCCAGAGCGCCAACTGCGTTCTCACACCCACCGCCGAGACCGACGCCACCGCGCTGGAAAGGGTCGACACGATGTGGCGTTCGATCGGCATGCGAACGCTGCGGATGACGCCCGAGGAGCACGACGCCCGCGTCGCCACCGCCAGCCACGTCCCCCACGCCGTCGCCGCGGCGCTAATGTTGCTGCAGGACGAGGGCTCGCTCGCGATCGCCGGCAAAGGCTTGGCCGACACCACCCGCATCGCCGCCGGCGACGCCGGGCTGTGGCGCGACATCTTTCTCGACAACGGGGACAACCTGACCGCGGGACTGGAACAGATGAAATCCCGGATCGACCGGCTGCTTGGTTATGTTCGCGATAACGATGCCGCCGCCGTGGCGAATTGGTTGAACGAGGCGAGCGACCGGCGCGCCGAGTTCGCGTGCCGTCTCAAACCATAATAGGTTGCCTCTCCGGCGCCTCCCATGGGCGGTCAGAGGCGAGGCTCGAAATGCGTTTGGCCCACGAATGGGCACGAACGAATACGAATGAAAGAAGCCACCTGATCGTGCTCTTATTCGTGTTGATTCGTGCTCATTCGTGGGCGGTCCCACTTCGGCTCCCCGGAACGAGCAAACTCACGACCTTGAGCGCACGCCCGCCAGCACGTACAAATCCGCACCCGCCGATGAAGGGCGGTGCGTCCCTCGTCCACTTAACCACGACTGGAAGTTGCCAAGTATGAGCATCCCCATCCGCGACTTGATGAACACCGCGATCGACGCCGCCTACGCCGGTGGTCGGCGGGCGATGGCACACTACAACAACCGGGTTGAGGTCGAGATTAAGGATGACGGCACACCGGTCACGCGCGCCGATCGCGAGTCGGAAGAGGTCATCCTGAACATCATCCGCTCGCGCTACCCGCAGTCGGCGATCGTGGCCGAGGAAAGCGGGCGGTCCGGGACCGAGGGCGCGAGCTTGCGGTGGATCATCGACCCGATCGACGGCACCAAGACGTTCATCGCCGGCGCGCCGATGTGGGGCGTGATGATCGGTGTGGAGCAGGCGGGTAAGACGGTCGCTGGCGTCGTCTACTTCCCCGCGCTCGACGACATGGTGGCGGCCGGCAATGGGCTGGGGTGCCACTGGAACGGGCGCATCGCGCGCGTGTCGGACGTGGCGGACTTCTCGCAGGCCATGGTGCTGACGACCGACTGGCAGCGGGCTACCCGCCGATCGAAGGCATTTGAGTCGATCGCATCGCAGGCGCGCGTCGCCCGCACGTGGGGCGACTGCTACGGTCACATTCTCGTCGCCACCGGCCGGGCGGACGTGATGCTCGACCCCATCCTGAACCCCTGGGACTGCGGCCCACTGCTGCCGATCATGCAGGAAGCCGGCGGGCACTTCACGACGTGGAAGGGCGAACCGACCGTATGGGGACCGGATGGCATTTCCGTGAACGCAAAGCTGTTCCAACCGACGTTGGACGCGATTCGCGCGATCGAGGGTGCGAAGTAGCAGCCGCCGACGACCGGTGACGCGTTCTCTGAAGTCTCGAAGAGCACGTCGGCGTCCGCTCCGGCCGTGGCATGGGCGTCTCGCCCATGCTCGCAGTGGGCCGGAAGATCAGATTTGATGCAGCGGCTCGGTCAGCGCGGCACCCCACAAATCGAATCTCCCCTTCCGATCGACGCGCATGGGCGAGACGCCCATGCCACGGTAAGGCGGCCGGCAGCCCATTGAACACCGCCTTGTCACGAACGATGACGGACTCCTCGCTCCTCCTCGCCCCCACCAATTCCCGCAACAGTTTCCAACGCCTCGCGGTCGCGGCGGTAGCATCAGTAGTTCACCAGGAGCGTGAGTGGCCGATGCACAACCCGTAGCGACCGTACCCACCCCGAGCCGCCGTCAGCGGCAGCGTCGGGCGATCATTCGCCACGTCACGCTGTTGAGTGTCCTGGTGGTTACGGTCTTGATCTCGCTGAAGCTCGGGCTGGACCTGCGGCGCTGGACGTACGAGCACACGGGCTCGATTCGCCATACATACGACGTGCACCACAACCTGCTTTTCGGCACGCGCGCGATGAACGAGGGCGTGCTGGACCTGTACGGCAACGTGATCGAGGCGACGCCGTCGGGCAATTATCGGTTGGATTACGTGCCGCTGCGCCTGCTGACGATGCGCCTCTGGGCGGGATGGGTGAACCACAACTACGGCTACACAGCCTGGCGGCCCGAATACGAGTTCACGCGACCGCTGTTGCAGTTCAACGCGATGATGGAGGGGGCGTCGGCGCTGGCGATCTTCCTGCTGGTGCGGCTATGGGTTCGACGGTCGGACCGCGCGATGCTTCCGCCACTGTCACCCGAACCGAAACGCCCGCTCGACCCCTGGCGGGGCTGCTTCCTTGGCTTGGCCGGGGCGCTCTTGATGTGGTTCAACCCCGCGTCGCACGTCAGTTCGCAGACGTGGCCATCGTGGGACATCTGGATCGTGCCGTTCTACCTGTACACCGTGCTGCTGGCGAGCCTGAACTGGTGGTTCACCGCCGGCGTCGTGCTGGGCATCGGCACGATGTTCAAAGGGCAGCATCTGATGGTGGTGGCTCTGTTCCTGCTGTGGCCGTTATTCATGGGACAGGCGGGCGCCGCGCTGCGCTGGGCGGCTGGGTATTTGTTCGCAGCGGCGCTGATCGTGGCGCCTTGGCTGCTGCGCGACGAGACGACGCGAGAGCCGATTCACGCGGCGTGGATCTGGATCGCCTCGGCAATCGCGGCGTGCGGTGTGATGGCAGGGGCGCAACGCTTCCTACGCGACAAGTGGTGGGGCTGGGCGGCGGCCGGGCCGGTCGCGGTGCTGCTGTTGACGTGGCCTTGGATGAGCGAAGCCACCCGTGGGAACTGGTTATATGCGTTTCTGGTCGCGTGCGGCGTCGTCCTGCTGGGTTGGCGCGTTCCGCTGGCAAAGTACGCGTACCTCGTCGCGGGCATCATAGGGCTGTCATTGGCGGCCTGCCCGCTGTTGTTCAACAGTGACCTGACCTGGTGGGACCTGGCGTTCCGTTACGGGGCCGAGAAGTTCCCCAGCCTCGTCCAGTTCTCCGCCAACACCGTGCCGACATTACTCGGCGGGCGGTTTGGGTGGAGTTCGCTGAACGAGGTCGTTTACTCGTTCGAGGCGGGCCAGTTCCTGTTCTGGTCGTGGGATGGCTACCAACTGCGGCTGAAGCAGACGCTGGTCGCGATCTACGCGATCGGCATCGTCCTGTGCGCGTTCGCAATGGCCCGGCACACCCGCCACGGCGACCGCCGATTCCTGGCCGCCGCCGCGACGCCATGGTTGATCGCCTTCACGTTCATGCCGCAGATGCACTCGCGGTACCTGCTGTTCACGGCCTGCATCGGCATGCTCATGACCGGTGTTGGGCTGGGAATGACACTGCTGGCAGTGCTGATCAGCCTGCTATCGTGGATGATGACCCTCCACCTGATGTTCGGCAACACGCGCTTCCGCGGGCCCATGCTGCGTGGCTACCTGCCCGTGGAGTGGGCCGACCCGGTGCGGGACATCATTGTCCGCTCGCACCCGGACGCCGCCTGGGCGATCCTGCTGTTGACGCTCATCTTCCTATACACCGCGATGCGATCGTCACCCGATCGCCCGCGCCGCCCGTGGGTGGCCCGCATTTCCGATTGGCGTCGGGCGAGAGCGACCCGTCGCGGGGCCCGGAACCCCGGAAAGGGTTGCCGTGGAAGTCGCCAAAACTCGGCCGATCAAGCCCAACTGAACCCCAAACCTCGGAGTAACCGCGACGGCAATTGCAGACCGCGCAACTGATCGCAGGTGTACCAGTACCGTACTGGTATACAGAATTTCTTCGAGAAACGGGCTCAAATTTTCCTTAAGTCCTTCATTTAAGCGGCATTAAGCGATATTTACGGACCATTTGCCTCAAGGTAAAGATGGTGTAGACTAGGACAATGATCGAGAGTACCGGTATAGAGGCCCCGTCTTCCGTCTATGAAGCGCTGGCGGAACGGCTTCGAAAGTCGATTCGGCGGGGTGACTTTCAACCGGGGCAGTTGCTGGGGTCGGAGCATGAGCTCGCCCGGCAGCAGAGTATTAGCCGGATGACAGTGCGACGCGCCAGTGAGATCCTCGTGAGCGAGGGCCTCATCGAGCGCCGCCCGGGGCGTGGGTTATATGTCTGTTCCGGGTCCGTCGGCACGACGCTGGTGCAAGTGGTGGCGGGCAACCTGGAATGGGAACCGTCGTTGCAGGTGTCGCGCGGTGTTCAGCAGGTCGCCCGGCAGCGGGGCATTCAAGTTCAGTTGTACGACGCGCACGGGGATGAACTGCTGGATCTGGAAATGCTTCGCCGGTTGCCCGGTGGCATGGCGAAGGGGGCGGTGATCGTCTCGCTGCACGGGCCGAGATTCAACGAGGCCGTGTACGAGCTGCGGTCGAAGCGCTTTCCGTTCGTGCTGGCCGACCAACGGCTGCACGACATCGAGGTGCCCTCGGTGACGGCCGACAATTACGCCGGTGGTTACGATGTCGGCAAGCTGCTGCTGGGGAACGGGCATCGCCGGATCGCGTTCGTGGGCGACTTGGTCGCCAGCACGGTGCGGGATCGCCTCTCAGGCCTGCGCGACGCGATCGCCGACGCGGGCGTGGCGTTTGACCGGTCGCTGGTCGTCGACCTGTTGGCCGACAAGGATCGTCTGGGCGACTGGTCGGCCCATATCGAGAAGGCCGTCTCCGATTTGATGAGCCGCCCGACGCCACCGACCGCGGTCTTCTTCAGTTGCGACGGTGTGGCCCGACCGGGCCTGCGCGCGATGCTCCGGATGGGCATCCGCGTGCCGCACGACGTGAGCATCGTCGGGTTTGACGACGACCCGATCGCCGAGTGGCTGCAGCCCGGCCTCACGACCGTCCGCCAGCCGTTCGCCCAGATGGGCGAGGCGGCTATCGATTTACTTTGCAAGCTGATCGCCGACCCGAACGCGAAGGTCGAGCATCACACACTTCCGGTCCAATTGGTCGAACGAGGGTCCGTCGGCCCCGTCCGCAGCGCCTGATCGGCGTTGCAGGGACAGGGCACGAGCGAGAACGGCGTTTCCGAAGGCGGTTCGAGATGTTCGCACGCACGCGAAACAATTCAGCGTTCACGCTGGTTGAGCTACTGGTGGTGATTGGCATCATCGCGCTGCTGATCTCGATTCTGTTGCCCGCACTGCACAAGGCGCGGCAGTCGGCGCTGCAAGTGAAGTGTGCAGCAAACTTGCGACAGATTGGCCTCGGTTTCGCGATGTACCGCAGCGATTTCCGGAACTTCTTGGGGCCGCTCAACAGTGAGGTCCAGCGGCATGGCACTGCCGTGCCAGGATGGACCGATAAATCTTACGGAATGTGGGACACCATCGGGCCGTACTTGGGAATGAAGACCTGGGCCGGTGAGAAGACGACCATAAGCTTCTGGAGCGGAGGCATCGAGTCAAACCGATTCAGGAGATCCGCCTTCCAGTGTCCATCCGTGCCTTTTGGCATGGCGTGGGCGAATAGGAATGGGGAGGCTCCGGGGTCATCGAGTTCGTGTTACGCCGAGTCGCTCTATTTGCAGGGTCCGAACGGGTCGTTTTCAGGCCCAAATCCGAGGCCGTGGGCCAAGTCGCGACCGATGTCGCGGGTGAAGAACCCATCTGCCAAGATTCACGTTGCTGATGCGGACGATTGGCATCTGGGTGGAGTCGGAAGCGTCATCGCTTACTTGCAGCCACACGCCGCACATGCGTTCGACATTTATCGACACTCCAACGGGGCCAACATTCTGTTCCTCGATGGACACGCGGCTTACTTCAAGGCCGACTACATCATCAAGAACATCTCGCGCATCAAGAACCCGAACGGCACGTTCAACACGAGCCATTCGGACAACTTTTACCTTGAATAAGCAGCTGGGTTCTGCCGACAGAGGAAACTGCAAAAATGACTAAGTATTTTTCCATTCATCGATTGATTGGTGGCCTGCTCGTCTGTGCGACGCTCTTCACGGGTGCCAGCGTTGTTCGCGCTGCGGACGACGAACCGTCGCTCATCAAAAACGGCAACTTCGAGACCGACGAGAACGGCGACGGTCAGCCGGACGGTTGGCCTGTTAACGACAACGTGAAGTGGGAGACGGAGGACGGCAACCACTTTATCCGCCTCACGAGCCCCTCGGCCGGGGAGAACGTGATGGTGTACAAGCTGGTGCCGATCAAGGACGAGCACAAGGCGCTCGAGCTGACCTACCGCGTGCGGTACGACAACATCAAGGCGGGTGACGAACTGTGGTTCGACGGCCGGATCATGATGAACTTCAAGGATGCCGACGAGAAGGTGGTCAAGCCGTCGCCGAAACCGCCGACCTTCAAGGGCTCGACGAAGGAATGGAAGGACCGCAAGCAGCAGTTCCTGGTGCCGGAAGGCGCCAAGAACCTGGAGATAATGTTGACACTGTTCAAGCCGGCCAGCGGCACGCTGGAGTTCGACGACATGGCACTGAAGCCGATCGACCCCGCCGTTGTCGCCAAGGCCGCCGCCGCTGCGGCGCCGACGCGGTCGTTCCCGGTGCTGCCCGACGTCATCCCCGCGCCCGCGGCCGAGAAGATGCCGCCCGAGCTTCGTGTGGTCGGCAACCAGATCCAGGACGCCGCCGGCAATTCCGTCTGGCTGCAGGGCGTGTCGGTGCCCAGCATGGAATGGTCGGCGACCGGTGAGAGCATCACCCGGTCGATCGAGATCGCCATTACCGAATGGAAGTCCAACTGCATCCGCCTGCCCATCAAGGAGAGTTACTGGTTCGGCACCGACAAGTCGCAGAAGGACGGCGGCGAGCAGTATCGTCAGATCGTCGATAACGCTGTGAACCTAACCGCCAGCCACGGCGCGTACCTTGTTCTGGACCTGCACCGCTTCCGCGCCCCCAACGACGACCACGTGAAGTTCTGGAAGGACGCCGCCGAGCGTTACAAGAATAATCCGGCCGTCCTGTTCGAACTGTTCAATGAGCCGCACGGCATCTCGTGGGACGTTTGGCGCGACGGTGGCCAGGTAACCGACAAGAAGCAGGGGTCGTCCGATGCCCTGTCGGAGAACACTGAGGTGGTCAGCGGCTTCCAGTCGCCCGGCATGCAGAAGCTGGTCGATGCGGTGCGCGAGATCGGCGCGAAGAACATCGTGATCGTCGGCGGGCTCGATTGGAGCTACGACATCTCCGGCATACTCAACGGCTACGCACTGAACGACAAGGGCGGCAACGGCATCGTCTACTCGACCCACGTCTACCCGTGGAAGAGCAAGTGGCAGTCCAAGTTCCTGGACGTCGCCGCACACCACCCGATCTTCGTCGGCGAGGTGGGGGCGCCCAACGAGCGGTACGCGTTCATCCCGGCCGAACGCCACGAGGACCCGCTCACCTGGTCGCCCGACATGGTCGCGCTGATCCAGCAACATAAGCTGCACTGGACCGCTTGGGCCTTCCACCCCAAGGCCGGCCCCCCCATGTTGAACGATTGGAACTACACGCCCACGAGCTACTGGGGCGATTACGCCAAGCGGGCGCTGGCCGGTGAACAGTTCACGATGAAGCGGATGCGCTAGGCAACGGGTCGAGAGGGAGCGGGTTGGGGAGCGGCGTTCCGCGTGGGACGTCGAACGGGTTGAGCATCGAGGGATTGAGTCACGTCTAACGAAAAGCGGAGCGGAGAAACAGATGATGAATACGAAGCACAGGTCGAGCGTCGCAATTTTGAAGAAGCGGATGAATGAATCGGGTCGGCGGTCGATGCGGGTGGCGGCGATGGTCGGTGCCGCGGGCGTCTGGATCGCGCAGCCCCACGTGGCGACCGCCGCTACCATTGGGTGGAATCAGACCGGGGCAGGAACCTACGACTACAACGATCCGGCCAACTGGGTTGGTGGCAACATCAACGGCCTGTTCGACGCGTCATTATCAATTACGGGCGCCCAAGCAGTCACGTTTGGCACCGACACGACGCTGACGACCCCGATCGTCTTCAACCATAACGCTACCGGCAACTTCGACATCTTGATGCGTGCTGACGGCACCGGCGACCGCGTCCTCACGCTCGGTGGTGACGTAACGCTTAACAGCGCCCTCAACCGCACGACCCTCGTCGGCTCGTCCACTAACGGCCAGCGGTTGACCGTCGACCTCGGCGGCGCCACCCGCACGTTCGACGTCACGAACAGTGGCAACAAGGTTCTGAATCTTCGTAACGGCATCACCGGAGGATCCGAAGGCGTCATCAAGGCCGGCAGCGGCACCCTCCAGATCGAGTCGTCCAGCACCTATTCTGGCGCAACGACCATCAACGGCGGCACGTTCTGGTACGGCGCCGGTGGTCGCACGGTCAATTCGGACGTCATCGTAAATACGGGCGGCACGCTCCGGTTCGACAGCTCGGGCAGTGGCAACACCAGCTTGGCCCGCACGAAGAGCGTCACCCTCAACGGCGGCAGCCTCACCGGCTCGGCCGCGTCCAGCACAAGCGTCAACACGAACGACCTCATGGGCGCCCTGTCGCTCGGCGCCGGCGGGTCGACCGTCATGCTCGCCCCGATCGGCACTCGCCACATGCGGATGACCGCCGACAGCTTCACCCGCGAAGCCGGGGGCACCGTTCTGTTCCGCGGCACCGGTTTTGGCGTAAACACGCTCGCGTCCAATACCGTCAACGCCACCAACTTCGTATTCACCACCGCCCCGACGCTCACCGGCACTCCCGGGGGCAGTGGCACCACCGTCGGCATCATTAAGGGCGCCTACGCCGGCACGACCAATAGCAGTAACGGTGAAGGGCTCGTCACCTACGATTCGACCTACGGCGTGCGGCTGCTGTCCGGTTCGGAATACGCGACTTCGATCATTGACGGCCAGACCACGCTCGACAACGTCCGCCTGTCCAACGCGTCTGGCGTCGTGTCCAACGTCACGGTCGACGCCGCGACCACGATCAACTCCCTTTCGCTGAACGTCTCCGGGGTCACCTCGCCGATCAACGTCGGTGGCACCGGCACGATCACGCTCGGCAGCGGCACGATCTTCGCGCAGTCCGTCTCACCGGCCACGACCGGCGCGGAGATGACCGTCAACAACACCATCAACCTCAACGGCCAGCAGGGCGTGATTTTCTACAACACGGTCGGCAGCTCCAACGGGAGCAATGGAGCCAAGCTATTCCTCAACGGGCCGATCACCAACAGCGGTGGCAACGGCGTCGTCGTCGCGGGGTCGGGCGTCGTCGAGTTCAGTGGCGCGGGCGTCAACACGTTCACCGGCCCGACCGTCATGAATAGCGGCCTGCTGCGGCTCACGAAGTCGGTCGACAACTCCGCGGTCGTCGGTGACCTCGTCATCAACGGCGGCACCGTCCAGAACACCGGCAACGAGATCGCCGACACCAGTGACATCATCATCAACGGTGGCTCCCTTCTCCAGAAAGGCGGCGCCACCAACTCCGGCAGCGGGGCCTCGGAGACTTTCCGTGACCTCACCGTCAATGGTGGCTCCGTCACCTCGGGCGCCAGTGGTAGTGGCAGCACGACCAACATGCGTAACGCCAGCATTGCTGGTGGCAGCTGGACCCCCACGCGCGCACACACGGTCAACATGAGCGGTTCGCTCTCCGTATCCGGTGGCACGATCAACGTGGCGGGCACGTCCGACGGCAGCAGCGGCGCGAACATCAACCTCGCCGGTGACTTGAACATCACGAACACCGCCTCTGGCGTGTACGCCCCGATCACGCTCGGCAGTTCGACGGGCGCGGGCAACCCCGGACGCATCACGCTGTCGGGCGACCTGACGTTCACGGGCAACGGCACCAACGCCAACACCGTCGCGATCACGACCACCGCCGCCCCGAAGCTCGGCGCGCTCATCCTGAACGGCACGCGGACGTTGAACGTCGGCGACGGCGCGGCCACCCACGACCTCGAACTCGCCGTCGCACTGACGAACGGCACCTCGGCCGGTGGCCTGACCAAGACCGGCCTTGGCACGCTCGATCTGACCGGTGCCAGCACCTACACCGGTCCTACGAACGTGTCGGCCGGCACGTTGCTGGTGAACGGGTCGCTGGCCGCTGATAGCACGATGAACGTGAACGCGGGTGGCACGCTCGGCGGCAACGGCACCGTCGGGGGCGCGACCTCCATCACCGGCACGCTCGCCCCGGGCGCGTCGGCGGGCCTGCTGTCGTTCGGCAGCTCGCTGGGCCTCGGTGGCACGTCGATCTTCGAGGTCGACGGCCTCGCCCGCGGCGTGGTGGGCGGCTACGACGCGACGAACGTCGCTGGCGAACTGACCTACGGCGGGGTGCTGAACGTCGTCTTCTCCGACACGTTCGCGATCGGCTCTACGTTCGACTTGTTTGACTTTGCGACCCAAGCCAGCGACTTCGCAGCCATCAGCCTGACCGGTGACTACGTCGGCACCTTGCTCAGCCTGGGCAATGGCAACTGGTACGGTTCGACCGGATCGCAGGCCTTTACCTTCGATGGTTCCAGCGGCGTGCTGCAGATCGTCGATAACGTCGCCGTCCCCGAGCCGACCGCCATCGGCCTGCTCGTCGGAGCGGCTGGCATGATGCTGCGTCGTCGGCGCGCGGTGTAAGGATCTGGAGAGAGAGAGGCGGCATCGGGGTGTGCAATGCCCCATTGCCCCGAGACATGTCGGGCGGCCGTTAATCGCGGCTGCCCGGCAATAAGACAGTCGAACGCCACCATTTCCCAGCCTCGTCCCAGTGCTGCATGCGCGTGGGCCAAGGCGTGGCACAACATCTCACGCGGAGCGTCTATGTTCATTCGAAATTCACGTCGTGCGTTCACTTTGGTTGAACTCCTCGTCGTCATCGGCATCATCGCGTTGCTGATCTCGATCCTGCTCCCAGCGCTGAACAAGGCCCGCTCAGCGGCCCGCACCACGGCTTGTCTGTCGAACTTGCGACAGATGGGGTTTGGGCTTGCGCTTTACGCGTCGAACAACAATGACTGGCTGCCACCGGGCAGTCTGTCGCATGGCGGAGATAGCACTACCTGGGCCATATCGATTTCGCCGTATTTGGGCGGCAAGGGGCACACGCGGAACACAGCCGTATTCCCGTTACCCCCGGTTTTTCAGGATCCGAGTGCGACCATCCTGGAGGGAATGGTTCATTACTCTTCCAATCCCCTCGTTTTGCCAGACATGAACTACAGGGTCGGGTGGAACCCAGCCGACCGGGTCTATCTACGACAGTACAAGATGTCGCGCGCCCGACCGGCGGCCGAGCTGTTCGCATTGGCGGACGGTGTACAGATCGGGAGCATCATGCTCGGTGGCAGCCGCTACAACGCTGCGGCGGTCGCGCGGTGGATCAACGCATCGATTTACGATCAGGAGTACAGGACTTACTCGCGCGAAGCGTTCTTCAACGGCCGTCCGGACTCGAAGATCGCGCTCAGCCGGAATAACAATCGCGACGCCGCATCGGGTACGCCGCCCGCCGGAGATATTCGCTATCGCGAACGACAAAACACGGCCGCGAACTTCCTGTTCTTTGACGGCCATGCTGAGACCATCATCCGTGGAACGGATACCCCTGCAGGGCCTAACCCCGGATCGATCAAGCAGAGCAACCTGCGGCCGGCTGCGTTCAATAATCAACGACCGACCCCACCTTTCGAGTGATGCTCTGGGATCGCAGCCTGGAAGGATAGCGGTCGAAGCTGTAACGGTCGCGTTGGCAATTACGGCGTTGCGTTTGAACAGATGTAGCGCGTTCACGCGTCGATGGTGACGGGTCCCACGCAGTGCGCTTGGCACGCGAGCACGTACCCCTTAGCGCGATCGCTGGCGCTGAGCGCGTCTTGCGTTGTCATCTCGACCTGGCCGCCGATCAGGTTCACCTTGCACTGGCCGCAGATGCCGGAGCGGCAGTCGAAGTCGATGTTCACGCCGGTCGCCTCGGCGACCTCCAGCACGCTTTGGTTCGTTGAAGCGACGCCGACGCGACCCGATCGTGCAAAAGTGACGGCGGCGCCGTCGGTGCTTGCCGCTGGGCTGATTATCGACGGTTCGGCCGTTCCAGCGATCAGCGGCGAAGCGTCTGCCACCTCTTCCATTCCCGCAACGTCACGGCCCGGTGACGTGAACGACTCGAAGTGAATTCGATCTTCCGGCACGCCTAATTCGCGCAGCAGCTGGCGGGTGGGTTCCAGCATGGCATCGGGGCCGCAAATGTGGACGACGCTCTCGCGGATGTGCGGCGCATGGGCGATCACCTGCTGGGCCGTCAGCCGGCCACGCGGGCCGGGGGTGGTTTGGGCATCGGCGCCGGTGAGGGTCGTCAGCACGTGCAGGTTTGAATGGCGGCGCTGCAGGTAGTCGAGCTCGTCACGGTAGATCACGTCCGCAGCGGTGCGGGCGGCGTAGCAGAGGTGAATGTCGCCGGGCCAGCAGATGTCGGTGAGGTAGCGGATCTTCGACATCAGCGGCGTGATGCCGACGCCGCCGGCGATCATCACGATGTGCGGCGATTCCGTCCCTGCGAACGTGAATCGGCCGGCGGGTGCGGAGACGGTCAGCACGTCGCCCCTTTGCACGGCCCGATGCAGGAACTGCGACGCCACGCCGTCGCGCTTCACGGTGATCTCGCAGTACGCCGTCCGGCTTGGCGAAGACGCGATGGTGTACGAACGGTTAACCGTCTGGCCGTCGATGTTCAACACGATGTTTAGGTACTGGCCGGGCAGGAACGTGAACGGCAGCGTGAGCCCGTCCAACGCCGTCAGACGAAACGTGCGAACGTTGGGCGTTTCGTCGAACGTGCCTGCAACGCGCAACTGGCCGCGCCAGAACTTCGGCAAAAGGCGCGGCGCGATTGCAGTGGCCATGCCAGTCGGCTGCACGGAAACGTGAGCGATGGCCGGCGTCTTCTCCCGCATGCGCGATAGGCGGACGAGCGAGTAGACCGGGCGGAAGCCCAGCAGCACGCCGAGCGCCACCGCGAAACTCGCGGGGCGCGTGACGTCCGCCTTCACCAGCATGTAATAGTGGACCACCCCAAGGATCGCCGACACGTACGCCAGCCGATGCAGCAGTTTCCATCGCTTCGGCCCAAGCCGGCGGATCATGCCGTCGGTCGAGGTGACGGCCAGCGGCACCATCAGCAGCAACGCGGCGCTGCCGACGATCAGGTAGGGTCGCAGCACCATTTCCGACAGCGTGCTGCGCACGTTCATCGCACGGTCGCCGACGAAGAAGATGCCCAGGTGCAGCATCGCGTGGAAGAACGCGTACAGGCCGATCGTCCGCCGGAAGAGCACCAGCCAGTTCCAGCCGGTCAATCGAGCCAGCGGGGTGATGAACAGCGAGCCGACCAGGAAGGTCAGCGCCAGCATGCCCGTCGTGCGGATCGCGAAGTTGACCGGGTTGGCGCCGAGTTGCCCGCGCAACGCGTCGTACCCCAGCAACGCCGCGGGCACGGCGCAGTTCAGCGCGACTATAAGCTTTTCAACGCGGGTGATCTTCATAGGGCGGTTTCGTGCGTGATATCTAAGCGCGTCATCCTGAGGTACGTCAAAGGATCTCTTCAATTTGGCGGGTGCCAAGAGATCCTTCGGAGTACCTCAGGATGACGATGGTTGCATCGTGAAGCACTTAGCATTTAGTACTGCTGTCGCAGGTCCATGCCACTGTACAGGCTTGCCACCTGCTCACCGTACCCGTTGAACATCAGCGTCGGTCGGCGGCCGGGCAGGCCGATGCGCTGTTCGGTGGCTTGGCTCCAGCGCGGGTGGGCGACCTCGGGGTTCACATTGGCGTAGAAGCCGTACTCGTTCGGAGCCGACTTGTTCCACGTGGTCGGCGGCTCGGCCTCGGTCAACGTGATGCGCACGATCGACTTGATCCCCTTGAACCCGTACTTCCACGGCACCACCAACCGCAGCGGCGCGCCGTTCTGCGCCGGCATCTCGCGGCCATACAGACCACTGGCGAGCAACGTCAGGGGGTGCATCGCCTCGTCCATGCGCAGGCCTTCCACGTACGGCCAATCCAGCACGGCGCGGCGTTGACCGGGGAATCGCTGTGGATCGAACAGCGTTTGAAACGCCACGTACTTCGCGTTGCTGCGCGGCTCGACCTTATCCAGCAACTTCGACAACGAGTATCCCGCCCAGGGGATGACCATCGACCATCCCTCGACGCAGCGCATGCGGTAGACGCGCTCTTCCGGTGCCGCGACGGTCAGCAGATCGTCAAGGTCGAACTGCGTGGGCCTGGCGACGTTGCCATCCACCATCACGGTCCACGGCCGCGATACGAAACCGGCCGCCAGTGGGGCGACGCCTTCCTTGTCGGTCGTGAACTCGTAGAAGTTGTTGTAGTTCGTCACGCTCACCAGCGGCGTCAGCGGTTCATCAACGAAGAACCCGCTCGCGGCGCTGGGCTGGGTGGCGGGCGCGGTGGTCAGGCCGGCAAGCCTGGGCGTCTCGGGCACGGCGACACTGGAGCCGGCGCGGTTCAACTGGCGGTAGATCAACCCCGTCGCCGCGAGCGTCGCGACGGCGACGCCGGCCTGCATGAAGGCGCGCCGGCTCTTGTAGGTCGCCTCGGGCGTCACCTCGCTCGACGGTATGCGATCGGGTGTCTGCATCGTGTCGGACTCGTTCGATATCGGGACGGCCGTGTGAAACCCAACGCCACCCCGGCGACCCCGCGGCGGTCGCAAGGGCAGGTCGCCTGACGTGATATTAGCACGCCAGGCGACGGATCGTCGGCGAAAGTCGCCGGTATTTCATCATCGAACCGCCACCCTGCACCAAGCTCATGTCATCGTGGCGGCGGTCAGCATACGATTGTTAACGGACTTCGACAAAATTGAACTCAAGCGACCGCATGGGCTGCAAAGAACCATTTTCGGCTTGCCGACAGTTCGTCGGCGGGGGAGTGTGATGATCGGTGCGCCATCATCCTGTCGATTGTTGATTTTGTCGTGCCGAAGAAGCTCTAAGCCGCCGCCGCCGGCGCACTGCGGAGACGGCGGTATCGTCTCCGCGGAGCGCCGGACACTGCTATTTTCCTTAGAGAAGGGCCGTTCTGCCGCTCGTCATCACACATTATAACGGTGGATCGTGGCGGCAAGTCGAGTAAGATTGACATATTGATGGCGCGAAGTAGGCCGGATCGACAAACGGCAAATGCAAGGAACGTAGTGCCCGCACGTAAAAGTAACCAACAGAATCAACATGAGCAGGGGGATGGCTCGCACGGTGGTCCGCCGCCCGGTGGTTCCTCGGAGCGCGATCAGCTTGATCGCGCGGCACAACCCGTCGACGACGAGGCGCCGCCGCGCTTGCCGTTCCCGGTGATTGGAATCGGCGCATCCGCCGGTGGGTTGGAAGCGTTCCTGGAGTTCTTCAAGGTCCTGCGGGCCGATACGGGCATGGCGTTCGTGCTCGTGCAGCACCTGCCCCCCGACCGCGAGAGCATGGTTGCCGACATCCTGTCCAAGCGTACCGCGATGCCGGTGCTGCAGGTGGAAGACGGCATGCCGGTGCAGCCCAACCACGTCTACGTCATTCGCCCCGGCCGGACGATGACGATCCAGGACGGCCTTCTGCGCCTGGGCGAACCGTTGGAGAAGGCCGGTCATCGACGGCCCGTGGACGACTTTTTCCGGTCGCTGGCCGAGGAACAGCGCGAGCGCGCGATCGGTGTGATCCTGTCTGGCATGGGCAGCAACGGGTCGGCCGGCGCGCAGGTGATCAAGGCGGTGGGGGGCGTCTGCATCGCGCAGGACCCCGACTCGGCCAAGTTCCCGTCCATGCCGCGCAGCCTGATCGACGCGCAGCTGGCTGACTTCATCCTGCGTCCCGATCAGATTCCCGAGGTGCTGCAGCAGTACGCCGCCCACCCCTACGCGCAGGGCCGCAGTGCGACCGAACTGTCGATCAAGCAGGATCGCAACGCGATCACCGAGATCCTGACGCTGCTGCGGACGCGCTCGCGGCGCAATTTCGAGGGATACAAGCAGCCGACGGTCCTTCGCCGCATTCAGCGACGCATGGGGCTGCACCAGTTAACCGAGCTCAACGGTTACGCGAAGCTGCTGCGGCAGAACCCGTCGGAGGCTACGGCGCTGGCGGACGATCTGGTCATCCACGTCACCGGCTTCTTCCGCGACCGCGAGGCGTGGGAATCGCTGCGCACGCGCGTCATCGAGCCCCTGGTGGCCGAGCGGGAAGAACACAGCTCGATCCGCGTCTGGGTGACCGCCTGTTCCAGTGGCGAGGAGGCCTACACGCTCGGCATGCTGCTGTTGGAGGCGGCCGAGGCCAAACAGAAGACGTTCGACATCAAGATTTTCGCGACCGACCTCGCCGATCGCATGTTGGCGCAGGCGCGGATGGGCGTCTACCCGCAGGGCATCGAAGGGGAGATAACGTCGGAACGGCTGGAGCGTTTCTTTGAAAAGGTGGACGCGGTCTACCGGGTGCGCAAGGAGCTGCGCGAGCTGATCGTCTTCTCGGCACAGAATATCCTGCAGGATCCCCCGTTCTCGCGGTTGGACATCTGCACCTGCCGCAACCTGCTGATCTACCTCGAGCCGGCGGTGCAGCGCCGCGTGATGTCGCTGTTGCACTTCGGTCTGCGCGAGGGGGGAACGCTGTTCCTAGGCAATTCCGAGACCGTCAACGGCGCCGACGACCTGTTCGACCCGGTGGACAAGAAGTGGCGCATCTTCCGGCGCATCGGCATTACGCGTCCGGGGGAATTTGCCTTTCCACCCGTCACCACCGGGCGTCGCCAGCTTGCCGCAAACGAGGTCGAGCACGGCGGCACCGGCGGATCCGTGCGCAGCGTCCCGCGCGCCTCGTTGGCCCACGTCGCGCAGCGCACGCTCCTCGAACGCTTCACGCCCGCCGCCGTCGTGGTCGATTCGCAGCACCGGGTGGCCTACTTCCACGGCGACACCAGCCCGTACCTCTCGCAGCCCGCCGGTGAGCCGACGCGCGAGGTGCTGCAGATGGCCCGCGAGGGCGTCCGCGGGGCGTTGCGCATCGCGCTGCACAAGTCGATGGCGGAGCAGACGAGCTCCGAAGTGCGCGACGGCTACATCGAGACGACCAGCGGGCGCGTCCGCGTCGCCGTCACCGTGGCGCCGTTGGACGACAATTCGTTGCCCGGCTTCTTCCTCGTCAGCTTCGCGCAGTGGGTCGCGCCCCAAGCGCTGGTCGGGGCCAACGGCAACGGGAACGGCAGCGGCGCAGATGGTAACGGTGACGGCGAGCGCCAGCTGATGCTCGAACTGCATCGCGTGCGCGACGAACTGCAGAGCACGGTCGAGGAACTGCAGACCAGCAACGAGGAGTTGAAGGCCTCCAACGAGGAGGTGACGAGCGTCAACGAGGAACTGCAGTCGACCAACGAGGAACTGGAGACGAGCAAGGAAGAGCTCCAGTCGATGAACGAGGAGCTGACGACCGTCAACGCCCAGCTGCAGGCGAAGATGGAGGAGCTGGAGGCCACGACCAACGACCTCAGCAGCCTGTTGAGCAGCACGGACATCGCGGTGGTCTTCCTCGACACGCGCTTCCGCATCCGCCGGTTCACGCCGATCGTGCGCGACCTGTTCGAGTTGATCCCATCGGACATGGGGCGTCCGCTCAGCGACCTGTCCCCGAAGTTCTCCGATCCTGACCTGCTGCGCGATGCCGAGGCGGTGCTTGCGCGACTGGTGCCGATCGAGCGCGAGGTGCAGAGCACGAGCGGCCAGTGGTACATGCGCCGCGTGCTGCCGTACCGCACGACCGACAATCGGATCGAGGGCGTCGTGGTGACGTTCGTGGACATCACCCGTCGCCGGGAGGCCGAACAGCGGCAGCGGGAGGGGGAGGAACGGTACCGCCTGATCGTGCAGAGCGTGAAGGAGTACGCGATCTTCCTGATGGACCCGGATGGCCGCATCACGATGTGGAGCGCCGGCGCCGAGCACGTGCTGGGCTTCACGGAAGCCGAAGCGATGGGCCAAGCCGGGGCGTTCATCTTCACGCCCGAGGACCGCGCCGCCGGCGCGCCCAAGGACGAGCTCGCTGGGGCCGCATTGCATGGGCAATCGCTCGATGAGCGATGGCACCTGCGCAAGGGTGGCGAGCGCTTCTGGGGCAGCGGGGCGGTGACGGCGCTGTACAACGACCGCCGCGAGTTGACCGGCTTCGTGAAGGTGATGCGCGACAACACCGACCGCAAGCGGGCCGAGCAGACGCTACAGCAGGCCCACGCCACCGCCGAGGCGGCCAACGAGGCCAAGGATCAGTTCCTGGCCACCGCGTCGCACGAGCTGCGCACGCCGCTGAGCGCGATCCTGCTTTGGACGCAGATGATCAAGAATGGCACGATCACGCCCGAGTCGTTCCAGGAGGGCATCGCGGCCATCGAGCACAGCGCGCTGGCGCAGAAGCAGTTGATCGACGATCTGCTCGACACGTCGCGCATCTCGTCGGGCAAGCTGCGGCTAAACATACGCCCGACCGACTTGGCCAGCGTGGCGCGCCTGGCCGTGGAAGCCATCCGCCCGAGCGCGGCGGCGTCGGGCGTGACGGTGAACCTGTCGGTGCCGGACGACGCCGGGTTCGTGCTGGCCGACCCGGACCGGTTGCAGCAGGTCATCTGGAACGTGCTGACCAACGCGGTGAAGTTCACACCGCAAGGCGGGCGGGTCGACGTGCGACTGCACACGGGCGATCGCGCGCACGAGATCCGCGTGACCGACACCGGCCGTGGAATTGAGCCCGAATTTCTGCCGAAGGTCTTCAACCGCTTCCAGCAGGCCGACGCCGTCCATACCCGCTCGCAGGGTGGCCTCGGCCTGGGCCTGGCGATCACGAAGCAGCTCGTCGAACTGCACGGCGGCACGATTCGCGCCGAGAGCGCGGGCCTCGGCAAGGGCGCGACGTTCATCATCGAACTGACGCTGTCCCAAATGCCGCGCGACAGGGCCCCCAAGGCGCCACCCAAGCCCGCCCCAAAGGCCAAGACCAAGGGCAAGGCGAGCGACGTCGTGTCCAAGGCCGACAAGCGGCAACCGTTGAACGGGACGAAGGTGTTGCTGGTCGAGGACAACCCCGACTCGTCGGCAGCCCTGATCACGCTGCTGACCGCCGCCGGCGCCACGGTGCGCGCCACCCATTCCGCCACCGCCGCGATGCAGGCGCTGGCCGAGGCGCTGCCGGACGTGATCGTCAGCGACATCGCGATGCCCGGCGTCGACGGCTACGCCTTCATGCGCCAGGTCCGCACCGACGAGGCCCACCAGCGCCGCCCGCAGATCCCCGCGATCGCGCTGTCGGCCTTCTCGCGCGAGGTCGACCAGGTGCGCGCCAAAGACGCCGGCTTCCAACGGCACGTGTCCAAGCCGGTCGACACGAACCAGCTGATCTCCACGCTCGTGGAATTGGTTGGGGTGCGTTGAGGTGAGAACGCTTTCGGGCGGCGCGAGCACGCACTACAGATAGACGCGGCGAGAATGATTCCCGTGGACGCAAGCGCCTACACCCGACGTGTCATCCAGAAGGGTTGCCTATCGGTTTGAGCGTGCTCGCTCCGGCCCCTCTCCCGGTACTCCGGGGGAGGCTGGGAGGGGGTCTTACCCATCTCGACGGAACGATCGCTTATCCTCAGACCGATCCCTCAGGTCGCTACCGCTGGGGTTCAGGATGACAGTGCCTTGACGCGCTACAAATGAAGTGAAACCGCTTCTAGCGCTCCGGCAACACCTACCGCGACTCGCGGGCGAGCGCTTTGGCCAGTTCGCGTCCCTCGCTCGTCAGGATGACCCGTCCGATCTTGTCGCGCTCGGCCAGCGCGGTCAGCACGAACTGTTCCTCGGCGGCCCGCGACGCATCCATGTTCAGCCCGGCGGCGCCGGCGATGGACGCCGAGTCGGTGTAGCTAGCCCCCTCGCTTCCAAGGCTCCAGAACCCGATGGCCCACTTCACCTGCTCAGGCGTGAACTCGTCGCGCAGTTTCATGACGTGCAACATAACTGCTCGGCCGCGTTCGAGATAGCGGGAAACGGCCGAGATAATACGCGGTCGACGACCGGTTCAGTTCCCGGTGAGCCATGTTCGTTGCAGAGCAAAAAAGATCGAGAAATGTCCCCTCTCAAGCGAGCGGTGCGTTCCTATACTGCGCGCATGATTGAGACGGCTGCAACCCCATCGGAACGCGCGGGCAACGCCGCGGCCACGCGGGCCGGCGCATCGCAGGTCCAGGCGCCAGCCGCGGGGCGATCGCGCGTGATCGTCGAGAACATCGTGCCGCTCGTGGACGGCGGGCGGTTTCCGGTCAAACGATCGGTCGGTGAACTCGTGCGCGTGGAGGCCGACGCGTTCGTCGACGGTCACGACAAGATCGGCGTCGCCATCCGCCATCGCTCGGGCAACGCCAGCGAATGGCGCGAGGCGGAGATGGCCCCGCTGGTGAACGACCGCTGGGCCGGTGAGTTTCCGGTGCACGCGGTGGGCTGGCACGAATTTACCGTCGTCGCGTGGGTCGACCGGTTCGCCACGTGGCGCTACGACCTGCAGAAGCGCGTGGGGGCGGGGCAGAACGTCAGCGTCGACCTGCTGATCGGCGCCGAACTGGTTGAAGAGGCCGCCCGGGCGACGGAAGGCGACGTATCACGATCGCTTAGCGAGTTTGGGCGCTTCCTGCGGTCCGATTCGCGTGGTGAGGCGACGGAGATCGCGCTGGGGCCGTCGCTGCAAACGCTGATGCGCCAGCACGGGCCACGGCTGTTCGTCACGGAATATCCGACGCCGGTGAAGATGTGGGTCGACCGCACGCGGGCCCGGTTCAGTTCGTGGTACGAGTTTTTCCCACGATCAGCGTCGGCCGAGCCGGGCAAGCACGGCACGCTGCGCGACGTGGCGGGGCGGATGGATTACGTCGCCAAAATGGGCTTCGACGTCGTCTACCTGCCGCCGATCCACCCCATCGGTCGCGCGTTCCGCAAGGGCCGCAACAACTCACCCGTGGCCGAGCCCGGCGACGTCGGCAGCCCTTGGGCGATCGGCGGACCGGAAGGCGGCCACGACGCGATCCACCCGCAGCTTGGCACGATCGGCGACTTCGACCATCTGATCGCCAGTGCCAATGACCGCGGGATTGAAATCGCGCTGGATCTGGCGTTTCAGTGCTCGCCGGACCACCCGTACGTGAAGGAGCATCCGCAATGGTTCCGCCATCGGCCAGATGGCACGATCCAGTACGCCGAGAACCCACCGAAGAAGTATCAGGACATTTACCCGTTCGACTTCGAGTGCGACGACTGGCAGAACCTGTGGAACGAGCTGCTGCGCGTAACGATGCACTGGGTGCAGCATGGCGTGCGCATCTTCCGCGTCGACAACCCGCACACGAAGCCCTTCCCCTTCTGGGAATGGCTGATCGCCGAGGTGAAGCGGCGCGAGCCGGCGGTGCTATTTCTGGCTGAGGCGTTCACGCGGCCAAAGGTGATGTACCGGCTGGCGAAGCTGGGGTTCACGCAGTCGTACACCTACTTCGCGTGGCGCAACGACCCTTGGAGCATCAAGCAGTACTACACCGAACTGACGGCCGCCCCGGTGGTGGACTTCTTCCGCCCCAACGCGTGGCCGAACACGCCGGACATTTTAAACGAGTACCTGCAGACGGATGCCCGATCAGCGTACGTGGTACGTGCCGTGCTGGCCGCCACATTGTGCGCCAACTACGGCATCTACGGACCGACGTTCGAACTGATGGACGGCCGACCGGTGCGGCACGGCAGCGAGGAGTATCTGGATTCGGAGAAATACCAGATCCGCCAGTGGGACCTCGACAATCCGCACTCGCTGACCGATTTGCTTGGCCGGCTGAATCGTATTCGCAAGAGCAATCCCGCGCTGCAAACCGACCGCGGCCTGATGTTCCACAAGTGCGACAACGAGTCGGTGGTCGTGTTCAGCAAAACGCTCGGCGACAACGTGATTCTGGTGGCGGCCAATACCGACCCATACCACACGCAGTGGGCCAATCTGGACCTGAACTTGGCGGCCATGGGTTTGACGGCCGACCAGCCGTTCCAGGTGCACGATCTGCTGACCGATGCGCGGTACCGCTGGCAGGGGCATCACGCGGTGGTGGGGCTGGACCCCGGCACCACGCCCGTCCACGTCTTCGCGGTGCGACGGCGGTCGCGAACGGAACATGATTTTGAGTACTTCGTCTGATCCTGAACCTTTGCACGGAAGAGGTCGCGCGTGAGCTCGCAGCCTTCGACAACAATGCCCCCCACGACACTCGTTCCCGTTGCGCCCCCCGTTACCGTGCGCGATGACGCGTTCCCGGATGACCCCATGTGGTACCGCAACGCCGTCATCTACCAGATGCACGTGCGCTCGTTCGCCGACAGCAACGGCGACGGCATCGGCGACTTCAACGGGTTGATCTCGAAGCTCGATTACCTCGAACAGCTCGGTATCACCGCGATTTGGCTGCTGCCGTTCTACCCCAGCCCGTTGAAGGACGACGGTTACGACATCGCCGACTACACGAGCGTGAACCCCTCGTACGGCACCATCGACGAGGTCCGCCGGTTCATCGCCGAGGCGCACCGCCGGCAGATTCGGGTGATTACGGAACTGGTCATCAACCACACGTCTGACCAGCACGCGTGGTTCCAGCGCGCCCGAAAGGCGCCCAAGGGCAGTCCCGAGCGCGACTTCTACGTCTGGAGCGATTCGCCGGAAAAGTACAGCGGCGTGCGGATCATCTTTAAGGACTTCGAACCCAGCAACTGGACCTTCGACCATCAGGCCGGCCAGTACTACTGGCACCGCTTCTTCCACCACCAGCCCGACCTGAACTTCGACAACATCGCGGTGCACGAGGCCGTGCTGAAGGTGTGCGACTTCTGGATGGCCGCCGGTGTGGATGGCGTGCGACTGGACGCGGTGCCGTACCTGTACGAGCGCGAGGGCACGAGCTGCGAGAACCTGCCCGAGACGCACGATTTCCTCAAAAAACTGCGTACGCACGTCGACACGAACTGGCCCGGCCGCATGTTGCTGGCCGAGGCCAACCAGTGGCCGGAGGACGCGATCGCCTACTTCGGGCAAGGCGAGGGCGACGAGTGCCACATGAACTTCCACTTCCCCCTGATGCCGCGGCTGTTCATGTCGCTGCGCATGGAGGACCGCTATCCGATCATCGACATCCTCGAGCAGACGCCACCCATCCCCAAGACCTCGCAGTGGGCGATGTTTTTGCGCAACCACGATGAACTGACGCTGGAAATGGTGACCGATGAGGAGCGCGACTACATGTGGCGCGTCTACGCCAGCGACCCCGCCGCCCGTATCAACATGGGCATCCGCCGCCGCCTGGCGCCACTGCTGGACAACAGCCGGCGGAAGATCGAACTGATGAACGCGCTATTGTTTTCCATGCCCGGCACGCCCGTCATCTACTACGGTGACGAGGTGGGCATGGGGGACAACATCTTCCTGGGCGATCGCAACGGTGTGCGCACGCCGATGCAGTGGAGCCCCGACCGCAACGCCGGCTTCAGCCGCGCCAACCCGCAGCGGCTGTTCCTGCCGATCATCATCGATCCGGAATACCATTACGAATCGATCAACGTCGAAGCGCAGAGCAGCAACCCCTCGTCGCTAATGTGGTGGATGAAGCGCCTCATCGCGCTGCGCAAGCGCAACCCCGTCCTCGGCCATGGCGAGATCAAATTCCTGTCGCCGGCCAACCCGAAGGTGCTGGCGTTCCTGCGGACCGATGGCGAATCGCAGGTGCTGGTGATCGCCAACCTGTCGCGCTTCGCGCAACCGGTCGAGCTGGATTTGCCCGAATACATCGGCGCGACGCCGGTCGAGATGTTCGGCAACGTGCGCTTCCCCACCATCGCGGGCGAGGGCAAGTACACGCTGTCGGTCGGCCCGCACGGGTTCTTCTGGTTCACGATCGAACCGGCCGTCACCGTCACCGCGACGGCGCAGCCTGTGCTGGCCGACGTGCGCGTGCAGGCGATGGGCGAGATCCTGATGCAAGGCGCGGCGTTCGCCCGCATGCTCGAACTGCAGTTGCCACGCCTGCTGCCGACGCGGCGATGGTTCGTGTCGAAGGCGCGCAGCGTGCGCGGCGCACGCGTCGCGGCACAGCTTCCGGTGCGCCCGACAGAAGGTTCTTCCGCAGCGTCGAACCAGCAGCGATATCTGTTTGTGGTGGATGTCGAGTTCACCGAGGGGGAAGCCGAGACGTACGCCGTGCCGTTGTCGGCGACGCCCGCGAAGACGTGGCATAGCACACCGGCGGGCGAGGCGGGCGTGCTGCTTCGCGTCACCGACGCCGCGGGCGATCGCTGGATCATTCAGGACGGCATGACCGACCCCGATTTTGCCCGCCTGCTGCTGCAAGCCGCGGTGCAGGGGCAAACCATCGACGGGCCGGGCGTACGCCTGGTTGGCCGGCCGATCGGCGCCGGTGCGGCAAGGCTGGATTTGGCGACGCTGGAACCGAAGATGCCCGACCGCGAACAGAGCAATACGAACGTCGTCTTCGACGATCAGCTCATCCTGAAGCTCTACCGCCGGCTGGGCGACGGTGTGAACCCGGAACTGGAGATCGGCGAACACCTCACCGCCAAGGCGGCCTTTGCCAACACCGCGGCGCTGGCGGGCGCGATCGAGATCACCGGTCACGGCGCGCCGCGTACGCTGGCGGTCGTGCTGACGTACGTGCCGAACGAGGGGGACGCCTGGGGCACGTTCCTGGACTTTGGCCAGCGGTACTTTGAGGGACTGGAAGCGCTGCCGGCCGAGCAGTTCGACGCGCTTTGCCTGCCGGGCGATGCTGGATGCGCCAGCGATGTGGACGCGCCGCCCGCCGACGTCGTCTCGCTGATCGCCGAGCCGTTGGAACTGGCGCGGTTGCTGGGCCAGCGCACCGCGGAAATGCATGCCGCGATGGCGGTGGAGTCGGGCGACGCGGCGTTCCAGCCGGAGCCGTACAGCCCCGTCTACCAGCGCGGTTTGCTGCAATCGATGCGCAACACGACGCGCACCGCGATGACCACGATCTCCCAGCGCCTCGCCTCGCTTCCACCCGAGGCCGCCGAGGCTGCCAAGGCAGTGATGGCGCGCGAGGCGGACATCCTGAACATGTTCCGCGAGCTCACCGGCCGACCGATCCGCGCGCCGCGCATCCGCACGCATGGCGACTACCACCTCGGGCAGGTGCTCTGGACGGGCAAGGACTTCGTCATCATCGACTTCGAAGGTGAACCGCTGCGCCCGGTTGGCGAACGGCGGTTGAAGCGGTCGTCGATGCGCGACGTCGCCGGCATGGTCCGCAGCTTCGACTACGCCGCCTGGACATCGCTGCGTCGGCACTGGGAACTGCTGCCACCGGATGGCCGTGTTGCGGCGCGCGATCGCGACGTGCGTGGCGCGGTGCTGTGGGGCGCGTGGCTCAGCCGCGAGTTCGTGCGTGCGTACGCCGCGCGATTGCGCGAGGTGCGGCCCGACCTGCTGCCACCGAGCCTGGCGGACGCGGAACTGGTGCTGCGGTCGTGGGTGTTGGAGAAGGCGCTGTATGAGATCCGGTACGAGTTGAACTCACGGCCAGACTGGGTCGACATCCCGCTGCGCGCCGTGGCGACGCTGTTGAACGAAACCCACGCCGCCGTGCCGGAAGGCGCACTGGCGGCGAAGCCGGAGGACGTGGCGCCAACGGAAGGGCCGGCGTAGCCGTGCGCTTCTGGTCCCCTCTCCCTCCGGGAGAGGGTTAGGGTGAGGGCGTGTGGTTCTGCAGATGCGTACCGTCATGGAACGCACCCTCACCCCGGCCCTCTCCCGGAGGGAGAGGGAGAGTTAAGCCGTCTGCCGTATTGGCGCAGATGCGCGGCCCGAGCAAGCGAAGAAGAGGCAAGTTCATGAGCATCACAGCGAACCAGAAGCAGCGCATCAGCGCATCGGCCGATTCGCCCACCCTTGGCGATCACGACCTCTACCTGTTTAACGAGGGCACGCACAGCCGCCTGTACGGCAAGCTCGGCGCGCACTGCCAGCCCGGCGGTGGCGTCCACTTCGCCGTCTGGGCCCCCAACGCGCACAGCGTCTCGGTCATCGGCGACTTCAACGGCTGGGACAAAGGCCGCCATCCGATGACCGCTCGCGGCCAGTCGGGCCTGTGGGAAGGGGTGATCAACGAAGCGAAGGAAGGATCGTTCTACAAGTTCCACATCGTGTCGTGCATCAACGGCTACACGGTAGACAAGGTCGACCCGTTCGGCTTCATGCACGCGCCGGCGCCGCGGAAGGAATCGATCGTCCGCAAGCTGGATTACGACTGGAGCGACGCCGATTGGATGAAGGAGCGCGGCCAGCGGCAGAAGCTCGATCAGCCGATGAGCACTTACGAGATGCACCTGGGCTCGTGGATGCGCGTGCCGGAGGAGGAGAACCGCTTTCTAACGTACCGCGAGATCGCGCCGAAGCTGGCCGATTATCTCACCGATCGCGGGTTCACGCACGTCGAGTTTCTGCCGCTCATGGAGCATCCGTTTTACGGGTCGTGGGGGTATCAGACGACGGGGTACTTTGCGCCCACCAGTCGGTACGGCACGCCGCAGGACCTGATGTTTTTGGTCGACACGCTGCACCAGCGCGGCATCGGCGTCATTCTCGATTGGGTGCCGTCGCACTTCCCCAGCGACGAGCACGGCCTGGCGTTCTTCGACGGCACCAAGCTCTACGAGCACGCCGACCCGCGCAAGGGGTTTCACCCCGACTGGAAGAGCGAGATCTTCAACTACGGCCGGCACGAGGTGCGCTCGTTCCTGCTCTCGAGCGCAATCTTCTGGTTGGATAAGTTTCACGCCGACGGACTGCGCGTGGACGCCGTCGCGTCGATGCTCTACCTCGACTATGGCCGCAAGCAGGGCGAGTGGATTCCCAACGAGTACGGCGGGCGCGAAAACATCGAAGCCATGGAATTCCTGCGGCAAATGAACCGCGAAATCTACGGCCAGTTCCCCGACGTGCAGACGATCGCCGAGGAATCGACCTCGTGGCCCATGGTGTCGCGGCCGATCCACATTGGTGGGCTCGGGTTCGGCTACAAGTGGGACATGGGGTGGATGAACGACACGCTGCGCTACTTCCAGCAGGACCCGGTCTACCGCAGCTACCACCACAACAAGCTCAGCTTCCGCGGCATGTATCAGTACAGCGAGAACTACGTGCTGCCGTTGTCGCACGATGAGGTGGTTCACCTGAAGGGATCGCTGCTGAGCCGCATGCCCGGCGACCACTGGCAGCAGTTCGCCAACTTGCGGCTGCTGCTCGTCAACCAATACACCCAACCTGGTAAGAAGCTGCTGTTCATGGGCGGCGAGTTCGGCCAGTGGGGCGAGTGGAACCATGACCGCAGTTTGGATTGGGACCTGCTCGGCTGGGACTCGCACCGCGGCGCGCAGAAGATGGTCGACGACCTGAACCGCCTGTACCGCAGCGAGCCCGCGCTGCACGAGGGCGACTGCCAGCCGTTCGGCTTCGAATGGATCGACGCCAACGACAACGCCCAAAGCGTCACGACCTTCCTAAGGCGCGGCCGCGATCCGAAGGACGTGGTGCTGGTGGCGGTAAACCACACGCCCGTCGTGCGGCACAACTATCGCGTGGGCCTGCCGATCGGCGGCACCTGGCGCGAAATCTTCAACAGCGACGCGAAACTCTACTGGGGCAGCGGGCAGGGCAACCTGGGCGCGATCGAGGCGTCGCCACTGCCGCATTACCAGTGGCCAAAGTCGATCATGCTGACGCTGCCGCCACTGGGGGCGGTGATGTTGAAGCCGGATGTCGCCGAATCCGGCCCCTCTCCCGGTACTCCGGGAGAGGCTGGGTGAGGGTGATTTCGAACTGCTGACGACTCTCGTTACAGCGAAATCACCCTCACCCTAACCCTCTCCCGGCGTACCGGGAGAGGGAACCGAAATCTACTCGTCCGTCACGCAGCCTTCGCTGGCGCTTTTCACGTTCTTGATGTACTTATAAAGCGTACCGCGGTGCACCTTGTACGCCGGCCGTTGCCAGGCCTTGCGGCGCGTGGCCAGTTCGCTGTCGGCGACGAGCAAATCGATCGTGTTCTTGTCGGCATCGATGCGCACGCGGTCGCCGGTCTTGGCCAAGGCGATCGTGCCACCCTCGACGGCTTCGGGGGTCACGTGGCCGATGATGAAGCCATGGCTGCCGCCACTGAAGCGGCCGTCGGTGATAAGGGCGACGTCGTTTAGCAGGCCGTAGCCGGCCAGCGCGCTCGTGGGCGTGAGCATTTCGGGCATGCCGGGGCCGCCCTTGGGGCCTTCGTAGCGGATGATGATCACGTCGCCCTTGCCGATCTGGCCCTTTTCCAAGCCAACCAGCATGTCCTCTTCCGAATCGTAGACCTTGGCCGGGCCTTCGAACTGCGTGCCTTCCTTGCCGGTGATTTTGGCGACGGCGCCTTCAGACGCCAGGTTGCCCTTCAGGATGCGGATGTGTCCGTCGTGCTTGATCGGGTTGTCGAGCGCGTGAACGATCGGCTGGCCGGCGGACAGGCTTGGCAGTTCGTTCACGTTCTCGGCGAGCGTTTTGCCGGTGACGGTCATCTGCGAGCCGTCGATGAACTTGTTTTCGATCATCATCTTGATGACGGCCGGCACGCCACCGACGGCGTGCAGATCTTCCATCACGTACTTGCCGCTCGGGCGGAAGTCGCTGAGCAGGGGGGTGGTGTCGCTGACGCGCTGCCAGTCTTCGATGGTCAGATCAATCCCGAACGAGCGGGCCATGGCGATCGAGTGCAGGACGGCGTTCGTCGACCCGCCGAGCACGATCGTGAGGCGCATCGCGTTGATGAAGCTCTGCTTCGTCACGATGTCGCGCGGCTTCAGGTCGAGTTCCAACAGCCGCTTCACCGCGGCGCCGGCGCGAATGCACTCGTCGATCTTCTCCTGAGAGTCGGCCGGAAGGGATGAATCGTACGGCAGCGTGAGGCCGAGGCATTCGATGAACGACGCCATGGTGTTGGCGGTGTACATGCCGCCGCACGCGCCCTGGCCGGGGCAGCTACGGCTGAGGATTTCCTTGCGTTCCACTTCGGTAATGCGGCCGGCGAGGCTTTGGCCGTAGCTTTGGAACGCGCTGACCACGTCCAGCTTTTCCTCGGTGCCGCGAATCTTGGCGCAACCCGCGCGAATGCTGCCGCCGTAGACCATGATGGACGGGCGGTTGAGGCGGCCCATCGCCATCACGACGCCGGGCATGTTTTTATCGCAACCGGGCAACGCGACGAGGCCGTCGTACCACTGGGCGCCCATGATCGTCTCGATGCTGTCGGCGATCAGGTCGCGCGATTGGAGCGAGAAGCTCATGCCATCGGTGCCCATCGAGATGCCATCGGACACGCCGACCGTGTTAAATCGCATGCCGACGCAACCCGCCTCGGTGGCCCCGCGCTTCACGTGGTTGCCAAGGTCGGCCAGGTGCATGTTGCAGGGGTTGCCCTCGTACCAAACGCTGCCGATGCCGATCTGTGGCTTGTCGAGGTCCTGCCACGACAGGCCGGTGGCGATCAGCATGGCCTGCGATGCACCCTGGCTCGCGGGCTGGGTGATGCGCGAGGAAAACTTGTTCAACTTCTGGGACGCGATGGGGTTGGCGGTGGTCATAGCTCTGTCAGCAATGGGAAAACGGGTGCCGTTCGGTCGTCGCGAGGGTCGTACGACCGGTCGCGGCGGGCGATTATAATCAGAATGGCAGGCGATGTCCCTGTCGGGCGCGGTGGCGGCCACGTTATCGGTCCCGGCGCTCTGGCATAAAGTCGGGTTTCGACTACAATGGGTCGTTCGTTCACCCTCTGGAGACTTCCGTATGCGACCGCCGCTGAAGCTGAATTCGATCGATCAAGAGCACCTGCAGGAACTGTACAACGCCGCCGGTGTGGCCCGCGATGAGCTGCCGTACACGGAAAAGTTCGACGAGATCTGGGAGGGTTTCCAGGACCGCACGTTCAAGAATGCGGAAAAGGAACAGCTGTACGCCGCCATGCTGAAGTACACGCGCAGCAGCGGCAACGCCGCCGCCGAATTGCCGGCAAGCAACCTGACCGAAGAGCAGGTGAAGCAGTTGAAGATCGTGCTGTCGCGCCACGTGAAGGCGGGCAAGATCTTGCCCTTCAGCGAGGAATTCGACCACGCCCACCGCGAGTTCATCAAGGTGTCGGGCTCGAACGTGACCCAACAGGAATTCTGGCACGGCATCCTGCGTGCCCAGGGCAGCCGCCGAAAGCCCCCGACCCGCAAGAAGGTCGCCGTCGCGAAGGCGGAAGATGATGGCAGTGATGAGGATGGGGAATAGGCCGGGCGGTTCAATCGAAAAGCAACGGGAGCCGTGGGCGATCGCCCACGGCTCTTTTCTTTGCGCACTCCGGCGGTTGCCATGGGCGTACTACAACACCAACTGTCATCCCGATGGGAGGCTTGCCGACCTGAGGGATCTCGATTGGCGGACGGTGCCGGCCATGGGAGATCCCGCGCGTCCCGCCCGCTCCCCTCGGGATGACAGGGTGTTAGATAGATCTACCGCGCGTCCATAAACCGTGTCTTCTGCCGATCCGCCATCCAGTGGCAGATCTCCCACAGGTTCGCGACCGGCTGCCCGGTGTACGGCAGCGTGTGCATGTACCCGGGTGGCCCAAACTCGGGCGTCAGCGTGCTAACAGCCACCCCGCGCGACCGCTGTGATTGCCAAACCATATCCCACCACCGTTCATGGGCGGCCAGCGCACCAGCATATTCCGGCGCTCGCGGGTCGGGCACCTGCGGGCCTTCCTCGTAGCCGACGCGCGCGTGCAGGTGAATCGTCCGCTCGGCCGTCAGCTTGATGATGTCGTCGCAGTCGCCCAGCAGCCGCTCGGCAACGCAGACCCAGTGGGAAAAGTCGGCGCAGATGTTCAGCGACGGGTGCCGTTCCAGCAGGTCCCGCGCCTGCCATGGATTGAACATCTGCCGGCCGCGATGCGTCTCGTGGCCCACGGGTAGGCCGATCGACTTCTCGATCGCCAGCGCTTCCCGAAAGAATGCATCGGCCTCAGCCGGCGACCAAGCATCCCGCCCGGCGTGGCTCGTGATCTTCATCGCGCCGAACTCGCTCGCCTGCTCGACCTGCTCTCGAAACGACCTCACGTGTGCCTGCACGTCCGGCCCACCCGAAAAGGCCATCGCGATGAACCCAAAGCCGTGCTCGTTCAGCAGTTTTTTGAAACGTGGACGTTCGGCCTCGGTGGGTAGCGCGGTCTCGATCGCCGTGAAACCGGCCGCCTTAAGCTTGGGGAAGCAGGTCTCCCACGGTTCGTTGACACCCCACAAATGACGCACGAACTGCAATTTCATAAGGTTCCCTTTGTTGGCGACATTGAACCTGTACTGTGCCAGCAGGGCAAGCCGCACGGCTCCGCTTGACCCCAATCCCCCGTTCCTCTATAGGTTAGTAGGCGTATTTTCGCCGCCCAAGGAACACCCCATGCCGTCGTCCAATTGGAAAGAACAACTAGGCGATCAGATCCCGGCCGATCTGGGTCGCGAGATCGACTCGTTCGAGGCCACCGTGTCGCTGCGCAAGAACGGCAAGATCGACGAGAAGGTCTTCGCCGAGCAGCGGTTGCGCCGTGGCGCCTACGGCCAACGCTACGACAACGGTCAACGGCACGACGGCCTGGTCACGCAAAAGCTGCCGTACTCGTCGCTCACCAAAGGCCCCGACACCTACTGGGACGCGCCGGGCATGCTGCGGCTGAAGATCCCCTACGGTGGCGTCACACCCGCGCAGTTCCGCGTGCTGGCCGACCTCGCCGAGGAGTACAGCGATTACATCCTGCACGTCACCACCCGGCAGGATTTCCAGTTGCACTTCATCCACATTGAAGACACCCCCGAAATCTTCCGCCGCCTCGCCGCCGTCGGCATTACGACGCGCGAGGCGTGCGGCAACAGCGTACGCAATGTCACCGCCTGCCCACTGGCGGGCGTGTGCAACACCGAAGCGTTCGACGTCACGCCTTACGCCAAAGCGCTGGCGATGTACCTGCTGGGCCACCCCGACACACAGGACTTCGGCCGTAAGTTCAAGATCGCCTTCAGCGGGTGCGAGGACGAGGCGTGCGCGCTGGTGAACATCCACGACCTCGGTGGCATCGCCGCCGTTCGCGAGGTGGATGGCAAGACGGTGCGCGGCTTCAAACTGTTCGTCGCCGGCGGCCTTGGCGCGGTGCCGCACCAGGCGAAGCTGTTCGACGAGTTCGTCTCCGAAGAAGATGTTTTCCACCTCGCCCGCGCCATGGGCCGTGTGTTCGCTCGCCTGGGCGAGAAGAAGAACCGCAACCGCGCCCGCCTGAAGTTCCTGGTGCAGAAGCTCGGCATCGAAGAGTTCAAGCGGCTCGTGCTCGAAGAGCTCAAGATCATGCCGGCCGACCCCACGCTGGCAAAGCATCTCGAGACGATCCCCACCTGGGAAGAGGTCGGCGAGCCACTGAAGACCGTCCAACTCACGGTCGGCAAGAAGTCGCCCGAGTTCGACGCCTGGTGCGACACGAACGTCTACTACCAGCGCCAGCCCGGTTACGCCGTCGTCACCGTCACGCTGCCGCTGGGCGACTTCACGCCAGACCAATCGCGCGCCTTGGCCGACTTGGCCGAGCGCTACGCCAACGGTAACGCCCGCACGACGGTCGAGCAGAACATCGTGCTGCGCTGGGTGCCGCGCGAGAAGATTCCGGCCCTCTACGAAGAGCTGAAGGCCGTCGGCCTGGCCCAGCCGGGCGCGGGCACGATCGTCGACGCCACCAGTTGCCCCGGCACCGATACCTGCAAGCTCGGCATCGCCAGCTCGCGCGGGTTGGCAGGTGAACTGCGCAGCCGGTTGGCCGAGACCGCGATGACGATGGAAAAGCCGGTGAAGAACCTGCGCATCAAGGTCAGCGGCTGCTTTAACAGCTGCGGTCAGCATCACGTGGCCGACCTTGGTTTTTACGGCAACAGCCGCAACGTCGGTGGCTTCACCGTGCCGCACTTCCAGGTCATGCTCGGTGGGCAGTGGAGCCGCAACGGCGGCAGCTACGCGCTGGCCATGGGCAGCGTGCCGAGCAAGGCCATCCCCAGCCTCGTCACCGCGCTCACCAGCCGTTACACGCAGGAGCGCCAGGGCGAAGAGAGCTTCCAGGGCTGGTGCGGTCGCATCGGCAAGAAGGAACTGAAGACGATCGTCGAGCAGTTCGTGAAGGTGCCGCCGTTCGCCGAGAACCCCGACTTCTACACCGACTGGGGCGACCCGCGTTCGTACAGCATCGGTGACATCGGCGTCGGCGAGTGCGCCGGTGAGGTTGTCTCCTTGGCCGACTTCGGCTTCGCCGCCGCCGAGAGCGAGGCGTTCGAGGCGCAGCTGCAGCTGGACGCCGGCAACCACAAGGCCGCCGACGACATGGCCTACGGCGCCATGATCACCGCCGCCAAGACGCTGGTGCAGGAGCAGTGGCTGGACGTGCCGACCGACCCGGACACGATCGTGCGCGAGTTCAAGACGCGCTTCGTCGACACGGGCCTGTTCCGCGACCGGTTCCACCTGGACCAGTTCAGCAACTACTTCCTGAACCGCCACGCCGGCGCCGACACCCGTTACACGAGCGACACCGCCCACAAGCTCGTCGAAGAGACGAACCTCTTCATCGACGCCGCCCACAAGTGCCACGCGAAGGTGCGGGCGGAGTTGGCGGTCAACCTTGCGCCGGCGGTGGCGGCGAAGGTGTAGGGGTTAGAAATGACCGAGGACCAAATCCGAATGACCAATCAAGCCCCAATGACCAATGACCGGTGACCCTGCAGTTTTTGGTCATTGGTGCTTGGGCATTCATTGGTCATTCGGGTTTGGTGATTGGTCATTTAAATGCACCCTCATCCAGCCTCTCCCGGCGTACTTGGAGAGGAACAAGGAGCACGGGCGGGCCGCCCGTGGTACGAAAAAGCAAAGCTTCCCATGAACGCACACAAAATTTCCGTCAAACTCTTCGCCACCACCAACGATGTCCCGGAAGCCGCGTTCATTCCGGTCTTCCACCGCTGGATCCAGGGTCAGGCCGTCGCCGATCATCTGCTGATCGACGTGACCGACTACGCCCACGTCCCCAGCGGCCCCGGCACCGTGCTGGTGTCGCACGAGGCGAACCTCTACTCCGACCGCACCGCCGGCCGACTGGGTTTGCTGTACTCGCGCAAGCAACCCTTCCCCGGCTCGTTCCGCGACCGCGCCCGCCAGGCCGTGTCGGCGACGCTCACGCTCGCGGCGATGCTGGAAAGCGACCCCGAGTTCGCCGGCAAGCTGCAGTTCCGCACCGATGAGATCCTGATCCGCATCCACGACCGCCTGCTTGCCCCCAACACGCCCGAAACGTTTGCGGCGGTCCAGCCCGACCTGCAGGCGATCGCCAGCGACCTGTACGCCGGCACGATCCCGCAGCTGATCCACACGCCGTCCTCGGTGGAGCTGTTCGGCGTGACGATCAAGTCCGACGTCAACCCCGGCGTCAGCGGCCTGCTGGAACGCATGAGCGCCATCGCCGCCGTCTAACCGTCGCCGCGCGCGGTCTCTCTTCTCTTCTGTAGGACAGGCATTCCTGCCTGTCTCTCCCTCCGTCTTGTGTGGGACTGTCTCTCTTCTGCGATGGAGAAGAGACGCGAAGGCGCGAAGACGCGAAGGGGACGCGAAGAAGAGGGTTGAACCATAGAGGACACAAAGAGCACAGAGGCAGACACAGCGGGGGAGAGCCCGAACTGTTTGGTGCGCGTATTGCGCATTCGTCATCCTGAGGTACTCCGAAGGATCTCCCCCCGTATTCCGCTTCAGAGAAGAGATCCTTCGGAGTACCTCAGGATGACGAGTCGTCGGGTGCGCAGCTCCGATTGGGATTTGGTCATTGGTCATTTGTTGGTCATTGGGGCTTGGGATTTTGGACTTGACTAGCGAGCACACCTTCAGCCACGGTTCATCCGTTCGCCTCACCCCCGAAGGATTTTTCCCCCTTTCCCCGATACAATCTCCCACGATGAAGGTCATCTTAGCCAACCCCCGCGGCTTCTGTGCCGGTGTGAACATGGCGATCGACGTGGTCGACCAGGTGCTGGCGCTGCAGGGCGCGCCGGTGTACGTCTACCACGAGATCGTCCACAACCGCCACGTCGTCGAAGACTTCAAGAGCCGCGGCGTGAAGTTTGTAGATTCCGTGGACGACGTGCCGCCGGGCGCGACGCTGGTCTACAGCGCCCACGGCATCTCGCCGGTGGTGCGGCAGGCGGCCAAGGCGCGCAAGCTGATCGAGGTCGACGCGACCTGTCCGCTGGTCAGCAAGGTGCACGTGGAGGTGCTGCGCTACGCCCGCGAGGGGTACACGATCATTTTCGTCGGCCACCGCAACCACGACGAGGCGATCGGCACCGTCGGCGAAGCGCCCGATCACATCATCGTCGTCGAGTCGGCCGAGGAGGTGGAACACCTGACCGTGCCGGACGAGACGAAGCTGGCCTTCGTCACCCAGACCACGCTCAGCGTCTCCGACTGCAACCGCGTGGTGGCGGCGCTGAAGAAGCGGTTCCCCACCATCCGCCATCCCGCCAAGGACGATATCTGCTACGCCACCACGAATCGCCAGACCGCCGTCACGCAGATAGCCCCGGAGGTGGACGTGGTGCTGGTGATCGGCAGCCAGAACAGCAGCAATTCCCAGCGGCTGGTCGACCGCGCTATCGAGGCCGGCAAGGATGGTCACCTGATCGACGACGCCAGCGAACTGCAGCCCGAATGGGTCGCCGGGAAGTCGGCGGTGATGGTGACCGCCGGCGCATCTGCCCCGGAACGACTGGTCAACGCGCTGCTGGACCGCCTGCGCGACGAGTTCGGCGGCGTGGTGGAGACGCGCACGCTGATCGAGGAAGACGTTTCGTTCGAAGCGCCCAAGTCGCTGCGGAGCCTGGCGGTGGTGCGGTAGCTCGGTCCGGTCCCTCTCCCGGTACGCCGGGGGAGGCTAGGAGGGGGTGATTTCGAGCTGCTGGCGACTGAAGGCTGGCGGACAAAACCCCTTCGTTAATCAGGGACGTGTCATCCCCATGGGAGCCTAAGGCGAGCAGAGGGATCTCCCAAGGCCATGAATCGTCCGTAATTCGAGATCCCTCAGGTCGGCAAGCCTCCCATCGAGATGACAACTGTGTTGGTAGACTCGCCTTCTAAGTGGTCTCCAGTTAGCGAAATCCCGTCATCCTTCGGAGTACCTAAGGATGACGACCTATAACAGGTCAACGTCCAACTGTTTCACCCCATGATCATCAACCTCCACCACACCCAGGTCGGCATTCCCGCGGGCGGCGTCGAGCGGTGCCGTGCGTTCTACTGCGGCGTGCTCGGTCTGACGGAAGTTCATCGCCCGTTCGGCCCCAACGGCCTCTGGGTGCAGGTGGGCGACCGCACGGTCCACTTCGGCATCGATTCGCTGCCGGATCGCACCGCCAGCAACGCCCACGTCGCCTACGAGGTGGACGACCTGGCCGAGATGCGGCAACGCCTGATCGCAGCGGGCCTTGAGATCGAGGACCCGCCGGTGATGCCGGGGCACGAGCGATTTCAGGTACGCGACCCGTTCGGCAACCAGGTGGAGTTCGTCCGCCGAATCGGGTAGTTAGTGGCAAAACTACCTGCCGGCCGGGTGACGGTGGCGGGTGGTGTTCAACGCAGAGGCGCAGAGGTAACGCAGAGCTTCGCAGAGAAGATTCAGATGATGGTTTGTACCCTTGAGCCTCGAACAGAATGGTCGTCATCCTGAGGTACGCCGAAGGATCTCCCCCCGTATTTCTGCCGGGCGTGGAATGAGGTGATAGAGATTCTCTGCGTTCCTCCGCGTATCCTCCGCGACTCTGCGTTGAACTCTTGATACTTTTTGGACGTTTCTTCGAAAGCACGCGCATCATGATTCTCGGTCTGCATCACGCACAGTTCACCATTCCCCCCGAAGGCGAGGCCGAGGCCCGCACGTATTACCTCGAGCTGCTGGGCCTGAAGGAAATCCCCAAGCCCGACAACCTGCGCCGCGGCGGGTTCTGGATGCTCGTGGGCGCACGCGAGGTGCACGTGGGCACGCAGGAGGGGGGCAACCGCTTCCAGCTGCGCTCGCACTTCGCGTACGAGGTGGACGACCTGGCCAACTGGCGCCGCAAGATTGCCGGCGCTGGCTTCGGCATTGAGGAACCACCGCCGTTCGACGGGCACATTCGCTTCCACACGCGCGACCCGTTCGGCAACCTGGTCGAATTCATCCAGCGCGTCGGATCGAACGCCACCTCGGCGTCCGGCATCGAATGGGACATGCGGGAGTGAAGACGCGGCAGGGGCTAAACCGACGGACGAATACCGGTCGACCTTGGCACTGCTTAGCAGATCATTCTAAGTCGCCCAGACCTCAACGTTGTCATCCCGAAGGGAGCGGTAGCGACCTGAGGGATCGGCACGCGGACGGTTCTCGCCACTTAAGATCCCTCGAGTCGCTACCGCTCCGCTCGGGATGACAGTTAGTTCCGGACACGCGCGAACCGGTAAACACTGCCTAGAGCGTGTTATGCACTTTCCAGCTCAGAAACTGGCTTGGGTGCCACGGTTTGGTACTCCAAGCCGTGCCGGTACACGCAGACACGGCTTGGAATACCAAACCGTGGCACCCAGCGTCGTCACGCCTGCGTTACTGGCCCCCAAAGTGCATAACACGCTCTAAGTCCACTGCCGTCGGTAGACATCGTCATCCCGTAGCGATACCACAAAGTCCGCCCCCGCACTTGCTTCCAATCAGGGGCGTCCCGCTTACAATCGGACGGACGATGTCCGCGCCGCCCACCCCGTTTCTGGATGTGCCCACGCTGCTCGAACGCAGCAGTGAACGGCCGCGCGCGCCGCTGGTCGGCTACTTCGTCGCGGGCATGCTGCTGGTCATCCTGCTCATGGGCTACTTCTCGGCCACGGGCAGCACGGTGGGCGAGAGCGTCAGCGCGCTGCTGCCGTTGATCGTGCTCCTGCTGGTGGGTGGGGCGGCGGCCAGCTCGTTCAGCAACGTGCGCCGGCACCGTGCGGAACAACGGCAGCTGGAGGCGATCGAGGAGTTCGTGCAACTGCGGAACTGGCCCGCCGCCGGGATGGCGCTGGATGGCCTGCTGCTCGCGCCACCGCGCAGCGCGGGGATTCGCGTGCAGGGGCTGATCTACCTCGCCAGCGTGCTCGCCCGCTATGGCCGATACGAGGACGCGATCAGCGTGCACAGCTACCTGCTGGAACACGTGCCGCTGGACCCCGGCACGCACTACGGCCTGGGCGTGGGGCGCACGATGGCGATGCTGCACGAGGATCACCTGTTCGACGCCGACCGCGCGATTGGCGAACTTCGCCGCCTGGGTGACCGTGAGGACTCGGCGGGCCTGGCGCTGATTGAGATCTACCGCGACGTGAAGACCGGTCATCCCGCCGAGGCGATCGCGCTCTTCGAGCAGCGGTCGGCGATGCTGCGCGACAAGCTTGGGCATCGGGTGGGCGACGCGTACGCGCTGGTCGCGCGCGCGTACGACCAGATGGGCAACGACGAGCAGGCGCGCCTCGCGTGGCGCCGCGCGACACTTTTGGCGCCCGCGATCGAGCTGACCCGCCGTTATCCCAATGTTGCGCCAACGGCGGCGAAATACGAACCGGCCCCCGCGCCGCAGGGAATGTAGGCTGGTGGCGGATAGCCGACAATTCGCAGAATTACGACGAAACGCATGGAAACGACCGTAGAATCGAGCTATCCACCCCTTAGCGCACGCAGCGCAATCGCGCGGTTGCGCCGCGACCTCGCGCTTGGCGCAGCGCTTAAGGCAGTATTGGGGACGGTGCTGATCGTCGCGATGCTGTTCGGCGACGACGCCGTCCGCACCGCCGCGTTCTTCGCCGTGGGCGCCGCCTGGGTCGCCCTCACCCTCGGCAGCCGCCGCGGCACCGCGCTGGCCGCCGGCTCGTCCTCCTTGATCGCCGCCGGCATGTACGACGCCGCCGAGGTGCAGCTGTCACAGGCGCTGCGGGGCTTCAGCCTGTTCCGATCGACCAAGCTGCTCGGCCTGCACCACCTGGCCCTCCTGCGCCACGCCCAGCGCCGCTGGGACGAGTCGGCCGACCTGTCGCGCGCACTGCTCGGGCATCGCCTCGGGCCGCTAAAGGGGCTGGCCCGCTCGGCCCAGCTGATGCTGGCGGGCGCATCGGTGAACGTCGGCGACCTGCCGACCGCCTACCGCACGCTGTCGCAGCTCTACGCAGAGCGGCTGTCGCTCGGCGAGTCCCTGCATCTGCTACGGACGCAAACCGAATACGAAGCACGCATTGGCGCGTGGCCGTCGCTAATGCAGAACATCCCGGTAAAGGTGCAGCTGGCCGAGCTGATGCCCGCTAACGACGCCGCGATGGTGCAGGCCCTGTGGGCGCTGGCTGCACGCAAGACGGGGCAGAACGAATGGGAACAATGGCTCTGCAGCCGGGCCGCCCTCGTGGGCGACGTGCAGGAGATGACCGCACGGCAACCGATGCTGCGCGAGCTGTGGGCGTGACGATTTTTCGAACGGAGCAGACGATGCGATCATGGACGATCGTCCTCGGGGCAATGGCGACGGTGGGGCTGATGATGACGGCCCTGTGGGGCTGGCAGAACGCGTCGGTGCTGGTCAGCGAATGGTCGCGCCCCGACATCGCCACGTACGCCGTGCGATGTGCCGCGGTCGCGCTGGCGGCGGCGGCGCAGTTGGTCGTCCTGCTCTGCGTCGTCGGTCGGGCGTTTTCGCCCGGTCGGGCCGACACGGTCGCCGGCGTGCTGGCGGCGGCGGTGTGTGGGGTCTCCGGCGTCAGCGCTGTCGCCCTGACGCTCGTTGGCCGATAACAGAGGAACGGGGGCCAACCGCTGGCCCGCGCGAAACGAAGTTCCGCATCACGCAAGAAGGAAGCTCATGCCAAGAATCGGTCCCGTGCTCACCCCCGTGATGGCACTTCTGCTCGCGACGTCCCCCCTGGCGATGGCGCAGGACGCCGTTACTGACACCGCCACCGAAACGTCGTCGGCCGCGCCCACCGCATCACCGGCCGCCATCGACCCCGCCCAAGCCGCGGCCGACGCGCTGCTGGCCCAGCGCATCGCCGGCCTCGGGTACGACTTGCTCCGGTCCACCACACCCACGCCGGCCGTGTGGCGTCAGGCCGCTGCGCTGCAGGCGGCGGCACACAAGCTCGACCCGCGCGACCCGCAACATCCGAAGCTGCAGGCGGAGGCGCTAATTCACGCCGGTGACATGGAAGGCGCGATCGCTGCATTGCGGGCCTACCGGCAGCTCGTGCCCGGCGACCAGTTCGCGCAGGTACGGTTGATCGATTTGTACACCACGCGCTTCCAGGTCGCCGAGAAGCGGCTGGCCTACCTCGTCTCGATCCTGGACAACCCGACGATCCCGCCCGAGGTGCGCTCGTACGCCGCCCACAACGCCGGGCTGCTGCACCGCGAGCGATCGCAGATGGCGCAGGCCAAGGCGATGTTCGAGCAGGCGCTGCGATTGAACCCGCTCAACAGCGCCGCGCTGCGCGACAACTACGCGATGACGAGCGACACCGCCACGCCCGCCGAGCGCGTCGGCATGCTATTGCGGATGATGCGCGCCAACCCGGTGGATTCCGCCGGTGCGACCGAGCTGGCCGGCGTGCTTGCCGATGCGGGCCTCGTTCGGCCGTCGCTCGACTGGTACGGGTTCGCGGTGCGGGTGTTGAACCGGCAGGAGATGTCACCGTCGCAGGCGTTCGTCGCCGCGTACGCCGCCCAGTTCCTGCTCGCCGATCGCCCGGACGACGCTGACGGTCTGGCGCGGCAGCTGCTGAGCGTTGATCCCGCCGACGTCAACGCGCTGTTGGTCCGGCTGCTCGCAAATCGCAACGGTGACGCCGACGAGTACACCACGCTCGTGAACGAGACCGGCGCGCTGCTGCGCGGCCGCGTGCTGACGACGCGACAGACCGATGCGACCACGCGCCCGACCGTCGCGCCGTTGGACGGGCCACTGCCCGATTTGTCGGAAGACATCTCCGCCGCCGCCGAACCCGAGAATGCCGATCGTCGGCGGGCCCTCATCAGTGCGCTGGGCGACCTGGCGTGGTTCCAGCTGTACTTCGCCAACCGCCCGGACGACGCCGCCAAAACGATCGATGCTTTGTCCAAGCTGGCGTCGGAAGACAGCGTGACGCTGGCCCGGCTGCAGGGTTGGCTGTTGCTGGTGCAGAAGCGCCCGCAGGAGGCAACCGTGAAGCTCAGCGCCGTCGCCGACCGCGACCCGATCGCGGCGCTCGGGCTGGCACGCATTAAGCTGGCCGATCCCGCGACCAAGGCCGAGGGCCTGACTGCCGGGCGCGACGCGGTCGCGCGGGCCAGCTCGGGGCTGCTCGGCGCGATCGTGTGGGACGGCGTGAAAGAGTTCGGCGTGAAGCGCCCCAGCGACAACGGCGCTGAGATGATCATGTCGCAGCTGGACAAGTTCCCCCGGCAATGGCTGTCGATCATCGACGAACCGCAGACCTTCTACACGCTGCGCGGCGAACCGCTGCGCGGCACGCACGCGTATGGCGAACCGATGTTCGCGCGCATCACGCTCGTCAACCAGAGCGAGTTCGACATCGCGGTCGGTCCGGACGGCGTGCTGAAGCCGGACCTTTGGTTCAACGCGCAGCTGCGCGGCATGGTGCAGGAACAACTGACGGGCGTCACCTACGACCGGCTGTCGGACGTAATGGTGCTGCGCGCCAAGCAGAGCGTGACCCAGGACGTGCGCATCGACCGCGGGCCGCTGGCGACCCTGCTGGCGTCGAACCCGACGCCGTCGGTGCAGGCGTTCGTCTCGGTCGTCACTAACCCGGTCGCCACAGAGCGCGGCATCGAACCCGGGGCCGCTGGCACACGCGTGTCGTTCCCGCGCATCTTTGCCCGCAGCCCGTTCCCCATCAACAACGAGCAGTCGCGCGGCCAGTTGGTCGCGTCGCTGAACGGGTCGTCGCCCACCGACAAGTTCAACGCGCTGGAACTGATCGGCGGCATCGTCTCGTCCGTCCGCAAGGCAAGCGTTCCAGAGGGCGATCAGGCCCAGGCCAACGCGATGCTGCAGCAATGGACCAACCTGATCGGTCAGATCCGCAACGACTCGACCAACGCCATCGCCAGTTGGGCTTGGTATCTCTCGACCGCAGCCGAGAAGGACGATGAGCAGGCCCGCAGCATGCGCGCGATGCTGTCGAGTGAAATCTGGACCACGCGACTGCTAGGCGCCATGTCGACCGATCCGTTGGGCGATGCCCGATCCGCCGCCCTACAGAAGATGGCGGCCGAGGACCCGGAGCCGATCCTGCAACGCCTGGCCGCCGCTATGCTGGCGGCGAACGCCAGCACGACCCAACCGGCCGCGGCCGGGGAATAGGCAGTATTTTGGCCCCTATGCCGCCACGCCGGCAGGGGGATCAGGCTGCGGGCTCGCGACGGACCTATAGTTCTCGGACCGTCGTCAAGACCGACCCAATTTGACACGCGCCCAAGGCGTCGTCACAATCGTCAACTGGCGGATCATCCAGCCCTTGCGACGGGGCGCAACTCCCTGTCGTCACACGCAATTGGAGAAGACATCAATGCGGAAACTGCAGGTTCGACTGGCGGCGCTCGTGGGTCTGCTTCCCCTGGCGGGAATGATCGGCGGTTGCGATTCGGCGACCGGTCAGGCCGATGCCGATGTCGCGCAGTTGATCGCCGAAGCTGAAAAGGCCAATCAGCCCGGCCGCATTCCGGCGCTCGTGAAGGCGTCGCAGGTCGACGGCGCCAGCGCCGCGGCGAAGGTGAACGTGCACGATCTGCTGGGCGACGAGGAACTCGCCGCTGCCCGCATCGCCAGCGCCGAGGCCGGCGGTAACGCCGCCACGATCGCGCAGCTCGTCGCCGATATCAACCGCATGAACGCCAGCGTTGCCGACGCCCAGCGCACGCTGGAAAACCTGCAGAAGATGGAACCGGTCGAGCCAAAGCAGTCGATCGCGACGAAGGTGCAGGAGATGCGCGAGGGTGAGGATGGCGTGTGGGTGCCGCCCCTGCGAGCGCTGACGGCCGTCAAGTCGAGCGCCACCGAACTGCAGCAGAAGATCGGCGACGCCGAGGGTCAGATCAGCCAGCTGAACGAGCAGCGCACCGCGGCCCTAACCGAGGCCGAGCAGTTGCAGCAGCAGTCGACGGCCGCCACCGGCCGCGAGGCGGTCGACCTGTACAAGCGTGCCAGCACGAAGCGCAAGGAAGCGATGGACCTCGTCGCCCAGGCGGACGTCCTCAGCGCCAGCCTGATCCCGCTTCGCCAGGATCTGGCGATCGCCCAGGCCCAGGAAAAGCTGCGGGCCGAGTCGGTGCAGCACTTCGAACAGCAAGGCAGCACGATCGATCAAGGTTGGACCGAGGTGCAGGCCGCTGGGACGCAGTTGAAGGACGCAACGCAGCAGATCGTCTCGGGGGACGGTACCGGGGCTGGTTCGATTGAGAAGACGTCGTCGGCGCTGGCCACAGAGGTGGATGAATTCGAGAAGAACCTGCGGATCGCCAACGACCATTATGACAACGCCGTCAACCATTACGGTCTAGCCGCGCAGAACGCGCAGACGGTCAACAGCGATCTGACGTCGCGCATCACCGCGGCCCAGGACGCGCCCGAGGTGACGGCCCTCAAGGCGCAGCAGAACACGTTCACACCGGCCGGCTTCAACCTGCAGAAGGGCATTGCCCAACAGGAACTGGCGATATTGCTCAGCCGACAGGCGCAGCTGGCAACCGCGCGTGCGACGGCGCTAACCGAGCTTGCTCCCGTACTGACCAAAGGGGGTTACGAGGTGCCCGCCGGCGCCCGTGCTGATGGCCTGGCAGACGCCGCCAAGGCCGCCGTCGAGAAGGCCAACACGGAGTTCGGAAGTGCCGTCGAGACGCTGACGACGGTCTCGCAAGCGGGAGGATCAACCCCCGGTGCCCGCAGCGCCAAGACGGCTGCGGGCGTGAGCCTGATGCTGACCGAGTACGCCTGGAGCCAGTTCGCCGCCGCGGTTGGCGATACCGCCGCCGCCCAATCGCACCTTGCCGCGGCCCGCGCGGCCCGCACGGAAGTGACGCAGGAGGGCAGCGTCGCGCTGCCTGCCTTGCCCCCGGACCTCGCCATTCCCACCGCTGCCCCCGCGGCGCCCGGTGCCCCGGGCGCCCCTGCGACGCCACCGGCCACGCCACCGGCGAGCTAGAGGGTGTTGCGGACTTCGATTGTCGACGGAAAGACCGGATGCCACGGATGGAGTACCACCCGTGGCATCCGGTTTGCGCGCGACCGCTTGTACGCGCGGTTCAGGAATCGCATTTTCGCGGCAGGAGCGCAGCTCCGCATTCCTCTTAAGTTTGGAAAAAGCAAAGGCGCAGAACTGGAATCCTGCGCGAAGTGTGACCAATTTGAGTCACTGTTCGTTTGTCTGCATCAGTCAAAAGCAGGCCTCGGCCGCGCGACTGAGCGAACGCGCACGACGCCGGAGATCGTGCGCTTGGGCTGTCGTCAATCGTCGCTCGCCTTCGTCATGTTGCTCGCGTTGCTGGTCACTGCCGGTGGGGCGGGCGGGTGCGCGGTGCCACGATCGCGACTTGGGGCGCTGCCGTTCCACGGCATCTTCACGCTCTACTCCACCACCGACGCCAGCGACCTCGGCCGACATCGCCATGGCCGCTGGCCGCGAATGTTTCAGACTGACGAGCGCGAGCGCGGCATCATCTACACGAAACGCGCCGGCTTCCTGGACGTCGCCCACCTCCGCATCACGATCGACTGGACGCGGTATTACGTCCTGCAGGTGCGCGACGCGATGAACGCGGGCGATGCGCAGCTCACGCTGCCCGGCATGAACAACGCAAGGCTGCACGTCGCGCTGCACTATCCGCAGACGTGGGACCAGCAGACGCCCGAGGCCCGGGCGGCGCTGGTTCAGGAAGTTTCGATCCGCACCGGCCAGCGCTTGGCGTACCTGATGCTAACGTGGCACGAGGCCATTTCTTGGTTCGGCAATCGCACCGTTTTCTTCGTCGACGAACGCCCGTCGGCATTCACCTACGACGATACGATGTCGCACGTCATCGGCATCCGCGTCGCCGCCCGCGCGCTGGCGGACGAATCGCGATCGTTCGACGACGCCGTGACGCTGGCGCTGTCGGACGAGCTGTGGGCACTGGGCGCCGTTTCGCCTCGGCAGACGGACGAAGCGGTGCGGGCCGTGCAGGGCCATTGGTGGGCGAATGGCCGTCCGCTTAAGCGTCACTACGATGTGGGATTGACGTCGGACGTGGTCTATCCGTGGCTGGCGCGTGATATATCGTTCGCTTCAGATCGCAAGCCAGAGCCATTCCATCTGCCGCGATTGGATGATGTTTACGGGCAGGATTGGTCGGGCTTCTACTCGGCCGAGATTGAGCCCCGCATCTCTACGGCCAGCCGAATGCGTCAGAGCGTGGCCGGGCACCCCGAGCGGTTCTCGCACGACGAAGCGATGCCGCAATTGATGGACGTCATTCGCTCGGAGATGGACTCGCAGTTCGGCGCAGAGGTCAACGAGCCGTGGCCGGCTGGGATGACAGAGTCGGCCAAGCGTTGAGGAAGAGGGCGTGCGTTCATCCCGCCATGTCGAACGGCCAAGCGTCGTCGGCGTCGGCAGATTGGGGCACGAGCAGGGGGGCACCAAGGTAAAGGCGCCACTTCGAAACGAGGTCGGGATAGCGCTCCATGAAGCTCAGCCACGCCGCGTGGTGGGCGCGCAGGAAGAACGTGCGCTCGGCGACGCCGGCGGCCTCCTTCTTCAGGCTAACCAGTTCCACGTCGGTCGCCGCGAGCTTCGCTTCCAATTCTTTCAGTTTTACTGTTAGCTTTTCGTTTTCCTGGGACAGTTCATTGCGGCGGTCCTGCACCGACTTCAGCTGGGCCAGCGCGTCGTCGTACATCTTGCGCAACTGGTCGGGCTTGCGGTCGTCCTGAGCCAGTGCGGGGCACGCGATGCTCAGGAGGATCAGGAGGGACAACAGACCACGGGAACGCATCATTCAGCCTCGTCGGGGAAAGGGTCGCCGCTATTCTAAACGGCGCGGCTCGCGCGGACAACGCGGCGGCACCGTCAACATCGGTCGAAGTGGCGAGGCAGTTGATGTCCACCGCACGGCTTGCCCATCGCCCTATCGTGCGCAAAAGCATCGCCGGACCCGCGGCGGCGGTATAATCGATACGAGAGGACGCGGTTTCATGATCGAATTTCCCTGCCGATGCGGACATAAGTTTCAGGTCGAAATCGACCAGGCAGGCAGCGATCTGCAATGTCCGAACTGCGGCTTGCTGAACACGGTGCCCACGCTCAGCGAACTTCGCCAGGTCGAGTCGGACGGCACGTACCACCTGGATGACGACGGCCCGGGCCACGTGTCGTCAGAAGACCGGCTGCGCACGCTGCACCGCGCGTTCACGCGCAATACGACCTCGTCCGACGGCAGCGAGATCGACAACCGCATCACCCCCGACGAACTGAACCTCGCCGGTGACATTCCACTGGCCGACGAAGTGCCACAGCGTCCAAAGTACGACCCGGTGACCGGCGAGCTCATCCGCCCGTTGGAGATCAAGGTCGATCGGAACGTGCCGCGCGATGAGGACATTCCGATGGCGCAGGCCGCCATCACCTACGCCGCCGCCACGCCGCGATCGACCAACGTGGCCAGCGCCGCTTACCTGCTGACCTCGCCGGGCAACCTGGCGGTGCTGGGCATCATGTTCGTGATGCACGTGATCATGCTGGTGATCGCGCTCGTGTCGATGATGTTCATCTTCGTCGCGTTCTTCGGCATCTTCTTCGTGTTCGGCGTGATCGGGCACTTCGCGAACACCATCGATGAAATCGGCCCGCGCGACATGGACGAACTGCCGCGCCCGATGCGCGACTTTCAGCTTGGCGAAGACCTGTGGATGCCGTTCGTGCACGTCGTGACGGCCGTCGGACTTTGCTTTGGACCGACATATTTCCTGTTGTTGAAATTGAACCTGCCACCGGTCGCGATGCTGACATTCATGGCGCTCGGCCTGCTGGCCGGCATCGCGGCGTTCCCGGCAGTGCTGATCACCACCACCACCAGCGGCTCGGTGCTTAACCTTCGCCCGGATCGGGTGATGTCCGTCGTTCGCACCGGCGGCGCGGGATCGTACATCGTGCTGGTGGTGATGGGCGTCGTGTCGTTCGCGATCTACGCGGTGGGACTGATCGGGTCGTTCCTGTGGCTAGCTGGCCAGGACACGAAGATCTCATGGGTGAGCGAGTTTGTGGCGTTCCCCATGCTCTGCCTGGGCATCTTCCTGATGCACTTGTTCTGCTGGCGCTGCGGCCTGTATTACCGCGAGAACCACTTCGGCTTCGACTGGGTCTACCAGCGGCACGTGCCGGAACGGCAGCGCAAGATAGCCGAATCCGCCGACGACCGTGCCGCCCGCCGCCGGGCGCGCCAAGAGGCGACTGCCGCCCAACGCGAGCTTCGCCGCGCCACTGGGAATAGGCACATGCGGTGAGATGGCGTCCTGCTCCTCTCCCGGTACTCCGGGAGAGGCTGGGTGAGGGTGATTCGAATCAACGCCGGAATCAGATCAGGGGCGAATCGCTGACCGTCATCCCGATGGGAGGCTTGCCGACCTGACTCATCTCCCAAAGCCGAGAACTGTCGTAGTTCGAGATCTCTCAGGTCGCCAAGCCTCCCATCGGGATGACAGATTGCGGCTATCCGCCGCTCCAGTCGTTTTGGGGCGTCGCGATTGCCTGTCGCCCGTCCCACCGGTTTTCCAAGGTGCGATGAGCCCGCCGCCCGCATACAATTCCGCGCGATGCGTATAGCACTGGCCCAGATCAATCCCACCGTCGGCGACATCGCTGGCAACGTCCGCAAGATCCTTAGCTTTGTCGACAACGCCAAAGCGCAGGGAGCGCAGGTCGTCATTTTCCCCGAACTTGCGATCGTCGGTTATCCGCCTAAGGATCTGCTGCTGAAACCGCAGTTCGTCAGCGATAACCTGCGGGCGCTGAAGCTCATCGCGTCGCACGTGCACGGGATGGACGTGCTGGTCGGTTACGTTGAGCCGAACCGCGCCCCGGTCGGTCGGCCGCTGTACAACGCGCTGGCGGTGCTGCGCGACGGCAAGATCGTCAGCAAGCATTTCAAGACGCTGCTGCCGACCTATGACGTGTTCGACGAAAGCCGGTACTTCGAACCGGGCCCGAAGGAACAGGCCGTGAACGTCGTGGCGGTGGGTGGGCAGCAGCTTGGCATCAGCATTTGCGAAGACCTTTGGAACGACGAGCGCATGGTCCCGCGCCGCCTGTACCACGATAATCCGCTGGCCGTGCTGGCGAGCGCCGGGGCAGACGTAATCATCAACGCCAGCGCCAGCCCGTTCGTGGTCCACAAGAACGCGTTCCGCCATGGCTTGTTTGCCAGCCAGGTGCGACAGTTCAACAAGCCGCTGATCTACGTGAACCAGGTCGGCGGCAACGACGAGCTGATCTTCGACGGCAACAGCGTGGTGGTCGGCGCCGACGGCACCATACTCGCGCAGGCGAAGGCGTTCGAGGAGGACCTCGTGGTGGTCGATCTCGACCTGTCCGCCCCGGCGCCAACACCCAAGGCGAAGCCGAAGCACGCGATGCCCGATGAACCGGCACGCGAATCGAGCGACGCCAGCCTGGAACAGATCTACAACGCGCTGGTCCTCGGCCTGCGCGACTACGTGCGCAAGTGCGGTTTCAAGTCGGTGATGCTCGGCCTGTCGGGCGGCATCGACAGTGCGCTCGTCGCTGCGCTCTCGGTGCACGCGTTGGGCAAGGAAAAGGTGCTCGGCATCGCGCTGCCCAGCCGTTACAGCTCGGACCATTCGGTTACCGATGCCCGCGCGCTGGCGGAGAACCTGGGCATTCCGTTCGACGTCATCGCGATCAAGGATGCGCACGACGTGTTCGAGCGCACGCTCGCCGGGCAGTTCACCGGCACCGAGCCCGGGCTGGCCGAGGAAAACATGCAGGCGCGCATCCGGGGCGCGCTGCTGATGGCGATCAGCAACAAGTTCAACCACCTGCTGCTCACCACCGGCAACAAGAGCGAGGTGGCCACGGGCTACTGCACTTTGTACGGCGATATGAACGGCGGGCTGGCCGTCATCAGCGATGTGCCGAAGACGGTCGTCTACGAACTGTGCAACTGGATCAACGCGCGCGCCGGTTATGACGTCATCCCGCGCAACACGATCAACAAGCCCCCGTCGGCGGAGCTGCGCCCGGATCAGAAGGATCAGGATTCGCTGCCGGAGTACGCGATCCTGGACGCCATTCTCTACCGGTACATCGAAGAGGAAAAAGGCGCCGCTCGCATCGTTTCTGAAGGGTTCGATCCCGCCACCGTGCTGCGCGTCATCAAGCTCGTTGACCGCAGCGAATACAAGCGCCGCCAGATGGCGACCGGCCTGAAGGTCACCAGCCGCGCGTTCGGCATCGGCCGGCGGATGCCGATTGCCCAGAACTACCAGCAACAGCTTCCCGAGCCGTCCGACCATGACAAGCACGTTCAGGACGGCACCACTCACGGCTGGGGCTATGAGCCAGAACTGGATTGAGTCGCGCGACCTTGCTTCATGCGACCTGCAAAGCTGTTGGTAGTTCAGGTCGGTCGAGTAGTCGCGCCTGTTCACGCGGCGGATCGTTTCGCGCTTTTGCGCGATAAGGGGCGGGAAGGCCGTCCAGATGAAACGGGCGCAGTCCCATCGGAATCGGCCGTGTTCGGATTGTTTAAGCCAACGGTGTGGGGCAAGCGTCGGTGCCTGCCCATAGCGCCCGCGAAAAACAAAATAGGGCAGGCACTGAGGCCTGCCCTAAGAATCGTCTGCACAGAAGGGGATCGACAACAGTCCTAACTCGCCTGCACCGTCAGCTGCGCCTCCTCAGGCTGACCACCGGGGACGGCTTCCACCGGCGCGGTGAGAGGGGCGGTGTCGGGCTTCACCTCTTCGGGAGTGGCCACCGGGGCAACCGCCTGCGAGCTGTCGGCCATGAGGTTTTCCGACAGGTATTGCGCGGCCTGGAAGGGCGAGCGGCCCGTGACGTCGACCATCATGTTCGTGCGGCGCATCAGGTCGTCGTCGATCGTCATCACCAGCGACTGCATCGACGACACGACCTCCGGCCGGCGCGAGGCGTTGGCCGACAGCAGGATGAGCGCGTCGTACGCCGGGAACGAGTCGCGGTCGTCCTTCAGCATCGCCAGGTCGAACTTGGGAATGCGACCGTCGCTGCTGAAGGTCGCGAGCACGTCCACCTGCCCGTTGCGAAGGGCCTCAAACATGGTCGACGTTTCCAAGCCGACGATCTGGCCGAACTCCAGCGAGTACGCTTCGCGGGCCCGCGCCCATTCCGGCCGGCTGAAAAACTCGACGTCGCCGCCCAGCCTGAGGCGCATCGACTGTGCCCGAAGGTCGCTGATCGACGTGACGCCCAGTTCCAGCGCGCGGGCCTTGGGCATCGTCAGCGTGTAGGTGTTCTCGAAGCCCAGTCGGCCGGCGACGGTGATGCCGTGGTGGTTGGCGAGCCAGCGCTTCATCGCCACGTGCATCTGGCGCGTGCCGGGCATGTCCTGGCGCTTCATCACGTCGGTCCAGATCGTGCCGCTGTAGTCGACGTAGCAGTCGATCGAGCCCTTGGCCAGCGCGTCGAACAGCAGGTGCGAGCCCATGCTCGACTGCGTGATCGGCAGGAAGCCGGACCGCTCGACACGGTCGGCGATCAGCGAGGCGAGGATCTGTTGTTCAGTGAAGGTCTTGGCGCCAACCACCAGCGTCGGCCGTCCGTCGCGCGGCATGGTTGACGAGGCCAGCGGGCTCAGGCCGACCAGCAGCAGCACGGCAAAGCTCCCAATGCCGGCCAACTGCAGGCGACGGCTGTGTTTTCCGGCGCCGTGTTCAACCAGGCGAATGACGCCGTCCAATGCCAGTGCCATCACACCGGCCGCCACGCAACCCAGCAGCACGGCCACGCTGTTCTGCGTCTGCAGGCCGGTGAAGATGTAGTTGCCCAGCGTCGTCTGGCCCACCGGGGTCGCCAGCGTCGCCATGCCCACCACGCCCACCGCAGCGGTGCGCAGGCCGGCGATGATCGTCGGCGCGGCCAAGGGCAGTTGCACCTTGCGCAGCGTCTGCCACTCGGTCATGCCCACGCCGCGTGCAGCTTCGATGAGCACGGGCGAGACGCCGATGAGACCGGTCAGCGTGTTGCGCAGCACCGGCAGCATCGAGAACAGCGCCAGCGCGATTGCCGCGGGGACAAAGCCGATCATGCCGAGCAGCGGCACCATCAGCGCCAGCAGCGCCAAGCTCGGCACCGTCTGGACGACGTTCGCCAGACCCAGCACGGGCGTGCGAAGGCGCGGCACGCGCATCGCCAGCAGCGCCAGCGGAAGGCTCATGCACAACCCGATGCACAGCGCGACGACGCTCAACAGCAGGTGCTGCGCGAAGAAGCCGGGCATGAGGCGTAACAACTCGTGGAAGGATTGGCTCACAGATTCACCTTGTCAACGGCACTGTCGACGTCGGGTACAACGGAAAGGCGTTCGAGACGCTCGGCTTGCCGGCGCGGGGTCGCGATCAGGGTGGCAACGTAGTCGTCGGCCGGCTCGGTCATCAGTTCGTGCGGCGCGCCGACCTGCACCAACCGCCCGTGCCGCATGACGGCGATCCGGTCGGCGATCAGCAGGGCCTCGGCCATATCGTGGGTCACCATCACGCTTGTTAGCCGTAATTGGCGATGCAGGACGGCGAACTCGCGCTGCAGCGCGTCGCGGGTGACGGCGTCCAACCCGCTGAACGGTTCGTCCAGCAGCAGGACGCGCGGCTTGGCCGCCAGCGCTCGCGCGAACGCCACGCGCTGTTGTTGACCGCCCGACAGTTCGCTCGGCCGGCGCAACCGATACTCGGCCGGGGGCAGGCCCACGAGGTTCAACAGTTCGTCCACCCGCTCGGCGATCTCGCGCGACTTCCACCCCAGCAGCGATGGCGTGGTCGCGATGTTCTCGGCGACCGTCATGTGCGGAAACAGCCCACCACCCTGGCAGACGTAGCCAATGCGCCTGCGAAGCGCGACTGCGTCGTCGGCGCGAACGTTGGCGTCGTTCATGTGAACGCTGCCGCTGGTGGGGTCGAGCAGCCGATTCACGAGCTTCAAGAGCGTGGTCTTGCCAGCACCGGACTCACCCACAACCGCGAGCAGCTCACCTTCGCTTGCCCGCAGGTTCACGTCCTGCAAGGCCGGCATAGCGCGGTCGGAATGATGCTTGGTGATTTCCCGCCATTCAATGACCGCAGGCCCGGCATCGGCACTACGGGCAGCCTTTCGCACGGGCGACGTGTCGGCAAGCAGGTCATCGGGCAGGTCCTTGAGCTTGCGCGCGACGATCGCGACGAATTCGATCTTGCGGCCGTGCGTGTCGTGGCGATGCAGGTAGCGCTTCGAGGCGTCGATCTGGATGATCTGCCGATCGGTCATCTCGCGGATCAACCGCGCGAAGCTGCTGTCGTCCCGCTTGTTCAGGAACGGCTCGTGGATGTTGAAGACCAACCAGCCGGGCGAGCGAATCGCGTTGAACGCGCTGGCGAAAGCGCGCGTGGGCACCTCATCGAACCCCAGCGTGGAAACGGCGACCATGACGTTTGGATCGCCAGCCACCATGCGGTCGTAATCGTCCTGCGACAGGTTCGACAGGTCGGCGGTGACGTAGTCGTCGTAAATGCCCCAACGGTAACGGTCTGCGGCGTCCTTCGCTGACGGCAGGGCGTCGATTCCCACAAGGCTCGCCACGCCAAGCCGGCGGAACTCTTCACCCACCATGCCACTGCCGGCGCCCACTTCAAGCACGCTCAGATTTGTTCCTGGAATGTTGCGTTCCTGCAGCACCGCATCGAATAACGACGCGACCTGCTTGGGCGACTTGCACCGCAAGACATCGAAGAACAACTGCTCGTAAAGCCCCGGTTGGTGGAAGATTTCGTCGTAGTTGCCGAGGTTCAGGCGCACCCAACGGCCATCGAGGCGAACTTCGACGCACTCGGCGTGCGGGCTCGCGACCGGCGCATCATCCGGAAAACGGATGGCGTACGGCTGCGGAATAACCGCAAACGAAGTTGTATCTTCACCTTCAACCATCGCGCCGACCCATCACCCGAACTGCAGCGAGAACCCGAAGCAAAGTTTGAACATCCACCCGATGTGCATATAGACGCCGTCGTATGACACAGCTTACGGACCGCTATGGTATGGGGTGTCGGGCTACTGACAACACAATTTACGGGAACGAAATGAATTTTTTCATTTATGAAATAAAGGTCACGCGATGGCAGCGGACTCGGCAATGTTAGCTTTGATTTAGGGTGTTCTGGCAACATCGAAAACGCGCTCCCCGGCTCTAGGCAGGTAAGAGAAGCCAAGCGTCTCCAAAAACGAGCCATTCCGCACGATCGTTACCGAGCACCGATCTTACACCGACCGCCCCCGTCGACCGGTCTCGTCCATAACAGATTGCATGGCGTGGCCCACCACATTCCTATGGTGTGACTGGGAACGCCCGTTTGCTAACGGACGAATTTCGGTGGCTTCAATCTACCCACGGCTTCGGCCGACCCATCGCCGCACCAGGCGCATCTTCCATCCCGCCAGCCAATCCTGAACCGCGGCGTCGGCGGCCTTCTTGATCGTGTCGGCGTGCGTGGGGTAGGGAAAGATGACGTCCGCCAGCGCGGCCAACCGCTGCCCCTTCGTCATGGCTGCGGTCAACATTGCGATCAACTCGCCCGCTCGCGTGCCGACGCAGGTGGCGCTAATGATGCGCCCGTTGCCCTGATCGACCGTGACAGCGAGAAAACCTTCTTCATCGCCGTCGGTCTGCGCTCGGTCGATCTCGCTCATCGGCACCGTATACGTCTTGCGGCCCGGCGACCCGGTTGGCGGTTCGACCGGGCCGACTTGGGCCAGTTCTGGCTCGGTATACGTGACGTGCGGCACGACTTGGCGGCTCCATCGCTTCAGCCGTAGCAACAGCGCGTTCTGCACCGCCAGCCGTGCGGATGCGTCGGCGGTGTGGGTGAACTTTTCCTTCAGGCAGATGTCACCGGCGGCGTAGATGTGCGGGTTGGTGGTGCGCAGGAAGTCGTTGACGGTCACGCCATGCTCGTCATGTTCGACGCCGGCAATGTCCAGGCCCAGACCGTCCACGTTCGGTGAACGTCCAATGCCGATTAGCACCGCATCGACATCAATCGATTCCGCTTTGCCCGCCGACCGCAGGTGTACGTGCGTCGTAGAGCCGTCGCGATTGACACGTTCAACTTGCGTGCCGGCTCGAACGTCGACGCCATCCCGTCGAAGGGCCTGCATCAGCACCTCCGCAGCCCGGCGATGTTCGTGCGGCAGGAAGCGATCGTTGCGCTCGATCAGCGTGACCGTCGACCCCAGCCGCGCGAACGCCTGCGCCATCTCGCAGCCGAGCGGCCCGCCTCCAACGATAGCCAGGCGGTCCGGCCGTCGGGTGAGGTTGAAGATCGTCTCGTTCGTGTAGAACCCTGCCTTGGCCAGTCCCGGAATGTCAGGCACCTTCGGGCTGCTACCGGTCGCGATGATCGCCTTACGAAAGCGCAGCGGCACGCCATCCACCTGCACGGTATCGGCGGCGCTGAAGCGGGCGTTGCCGAACATGACGTCGACTCCGTACTTGTCGCTGAACGCGTGGGCGGCGTCGGCGCGGCTGATCTGGCTGCGCTTTGACCGCACCCAGTCCATGGCTTTAGCGAAGTCGATCATCGCGTCGCCAGCCTGCAGCCCGAACCGTTCGGCGTCGCGCACCTCCGCAGCGGCGCGGGCGCAGCGCAGCAGGGCCTTCGACGGTACGCAGCCCGTGATCAGGCAATCGCCACCGGTGTAAGCGCGCTCGATCAGCGCGACGCGCGCGCCCAGCAGTGAACCGACACCTGCGCTTACCAGCCCCGCGGTGCCGCCGCCAACTACAACCAGGTCGTACCGATCGGCAGGCGCAGGATTGCGCCAGCCAGCCGGGTGCGTGTTGGCCGCCGTAACGCGGTCGTGTAGGTCATCCGGCAGAAGTTGGTCGTGTGGCGCGTCCGGCGTCATCTTGCGTCGTCCCGTTCGACCGCCTGCGGTGGTAGCGCCCGATTATCCGCCACCGGCAGCGTGATGAGCTTGCCGAGCGTGACCTGTCGTGGCTCGCGCAGTTCCGGCACGCCGATGTCCAGCAGCGCGTCGTCCAGCTTGGGGTGCCGGCGGAACGTGCCGTGCAGCCAATCCCAGATCGTCAGGCCGCTGGACCAGTTCGAGTTCACCTCGTCTGGCTCCAGCGAATGGTGAATGCCGTGCAACCGCGGTGTGACGATCAGCTTTGACAGCCAGCGTTCGGTTGCGCGCGGCAGGCCAATGTTGGAATGGTGGAACATCACTTCGATGAGCAACAGCGTGCCCCAGATGGAGAGCGCTCGTCTGGAGATGCCGAAGACGAGCACTTGGGCAGCGCGGAACAGCACCGAGATCAGGATCTCGCCAAAGTGAAACCGCAGGCCGGTCGAGGCGTTCATGTCCAGGTCGGCGTGGTGCACGCGATGGAACCGCCACAGCAATGGCACCTTGTGGGCCAGGTAGTGCCAATGATAGAGCGTGACGTCGAGCAGTAGGCACCCCAGCACGGTGTCGACCGCCGACGGTAGCCGCAGCGCCGGCAGCAGGCCGATGCTGCGTTCTCGCACGAGCAGTGTGAGGCGGTTCGTGATCGGCCGTTCCGCCAGTTGCATCACCGCGCCGGCCATGCCGGCGATGGCGATGTTGCGCGCATCGTGCGTGGCGGTGGGTTCGTGCGTCTTGCGGCGAAGGGGGTAGCGCCGTTCCAGCCACGCCAGCGCAACGAAGCCGCCGAGCACCGCGGCACCGGTGATCCAGAGCGGCAGATCTTTATCGCGGGTTGGCCGATAGGTCGGCATGATGCGTTCCCTTCGCCTTGTCGGTCGTCCAACTGCGCCATGCGCGCCCGGGCACACGAATGTGTTCGTAGAACCGGCCGAGCCAGATCGGCGACGCGCCGAGCCAGTACAGCACCTGCATGAACGTCCACCGTGCGAACACGAGCGCAAACGACCGCCCCGCGAATCGACGAGAAGACGTGATAACCGTCGCCGGCACGCGCACAAAGCGGCCGCGACGGCGCAAACGGCGCAGCAGGTCGAGGTCTTCGAAGATCGGGTACGGTCGAAAGCCACCGACGGCGTCGTAGGCATCTCGCCGCACGAAATAACCCGAATCACCATACCGCAGGCCGATCCACGACAGGTGGCGATACACCCACGTCAGGAACTTCGCCGACGCGAAGTCGCCGTCGAAGTGGATGTCGAAGTTCCCGCCAATCGCCTGCGGATCGCGCAGCGCTTGTTCGATCTGCGTCGCACCGTCCGGCGGGGGCAGGGTGTCGGCGTGCAGGAACCAGAGGGCATCCCCGGTCGCTGCGCTTGCGCCAACGTGCATCTGGCTGCCACGCCCGCGCGGGCCGTTGATCACGCGTACGCCCGGCCGCTCGGCGACGGCAACGGTGCCGTCGGTGCTGCCGCCATCCACCACGATCACCTCGAGTGGTGCGACGCGTGCCATCACCGCTCGCAGTGTATCGTCGATCGTCACGGCCTCGTTCAGCACCGGTATGACGACGCTCAGCTTCATCGGACCCCCGCGTGCATCGCAATGGGCGGCGTCGTCGACTGCTCAAGCCGCCGGCGATAGCGCAGCACGGCCAGCGGGTCAAGCTCGGGCAGCCGGGCGAGATCAGGGGCGGCGGCCTCAAAATGCGAGCGGTCGAACTGCACGTCGGCGATCAGGTAGGGGACGAACGGCGCTAGCGCCCGGTCGAGCAGGCGCGATGTCAACGGCAACTCGCGCGGCGACAGGGCGGGGTCCAACACCACGCTCCAAGACGATTGCTCGGCAGCGCAAAGCTCGGCGATGTCGGCGACGCGTAACGGTCGCCGCGCGGTCAGGTGATACGTGTGATGGTCGACGGTCGGTCGCGCCGCCAGCGTCGTCATCGCCTCATACAGCCAGTCGGCGTGGACGGCGTTAATTCCCGCATCGCGCGGCAATCGCAGCACGAGCGGCTCGCCCGTTCGTGACGCCGTCAGCACAGCGGCGCCGACCAGGTCGATGATCTTGAACGCCGACTCTGCCGCCGGGGCGTCCTCCACGACCACGCTGGGCCGCAGGATGCACCCGCGCAGCCCGGCCGACAAGGCGGCCCGCACGTGATGCTCAGCCGCGAACTTCGACGCCTCATAGCTGTTGCGAAAGTCGCGCGGCGAGCCATCGTCTTCACATACGGTGCCGATGTTCTCACCGCACACGTACGCCGTGCTGATGTGGAACAACCGCGGCGGTCGCGGCAGCGACATGAGCGCGTCGACGACGGTCCGCGTGCCTCCGTCGTTCACGCGCCACGCGACCTCCTGACTGTCGCGGCCGTGCATGTTAGTGCTGCCTGCGAAGTGCCAGAAGTCGTCCGCTTCTGCAAGCGACTGTCGCTGCGAAGGCGTGAGGTCGAACGCTGTCAGGTCGCACGGCAATTCGGTGATCTGCTCGCGAAACTGTGTGAGCAACTGCTGGTACGCGACCGATCGCACGCCCGGCCGCACGAGCGCGATTGCGCGCGTCGCAGGCGATTGGTGCAACAGGCGACTTAGGAAGTGCGTGCCAAGCGCCCCGGTGGCGCCGGTGAGTGCGACACAGGTCGCCGCATAAGTCGCAGTCGTTAGCGGCAGGTCTTCAGGCAGATCAACATCACCCAGCGGTGGCAGCTCCGCGATGTCCAACCCAACCGCGGCCGCTGCGGTGCGTGTTTGGGCAGCGACTCGGGACGTGCTCCAGTCGATGCCATAAAACAGGTTGGCGTTGAACCGCCGCATGCCGATCAGGTAGTAGCCTCCATCGGTCGCCGGGCCGATCGCTACGTCGGCGTCTCGCATCGCGCTGAACGCGCCAGCGAGATGTTCGCACGTAAGGCCCGGGCAGTCGGTGCCGATGATGACGACCGGTCCACCTGCCTCAAATGCCTTCGTCCCAGCGGCGATCAATCGTGCGCCCAGGTCCGCGTGATGCTGTGGCACGAGGGCCCACGGTCCGTTGCCGTAGAGTTCTGTGACTGCGGAAAGATCACCGCTCACGTGCAGTTGGATCGCCACCTGGTGCGACGCCGCCAATCGCCGCGCGACGGCCAGCGTGTGCAACGTCATGCGGTGCTGCAGGATCGCGGCACCATGAGTGCCGAGCGCTGGGATCAACCGCGTCTTTGCCAGTCCCGGTTGCGGATGGCGGATGAAGACGACTAGCGTCGGGCCGCTCATCATGCCAGCGCCCCGCCACAGCTGGACCCGCTGCCAGCGGTACAGCCGAAGCAGTGTTCACCCGTCGCCACCAGCCGCTTCAGGTGTGTCGCAGGATCAAAGTCGTTGATGTGCCGACACGTGGTCGAGTTCACCGGCAGGTTCAGCGCGAAGTTGAAGTCGCAGTCGTAGAGCGTGCCGTCCCACCCCACGTGCAGCTGGTGCCGGCACATCAGGCCGTCGACCGTTTGCGGGTTGAAGCTGTTGCGCAGCAGCTCGACGTACGGCGCATCTTTGCCCTCGCGCGCCAGGTCGTGCAGGAATCGCCCGATCGGCAGGTTGGTGATCGTCAGCAACCGCGTGAACTCGATGTCAAACCGCGCGCGCAGTTCCCGGCGATAATCCGCCTCCAGCGACTGCTGGGCCGGGGGTAGTTTCGCCCCTAACGGGTTATAGACGAGGTCCAACGGCAGTTGCGGCTCGACGCCAAAGCCCGCTGCGTTCAGTCGGCGGATCGCTTCCACGCTTCCGTTGTACGTGCCGTGTCCGCGCTGGCGGTCGACGTTGGATTCGAGATAGCAGGGCAGCGACGCGATCAGATGGACCGCTTGATCCCGCATGAACGCGACGAGCTCCGCGTACGCTGGCTCCAGTAGTATCGTAAGGTTCGTGCGTACGATGACGGCCAGATCCTGCCGGCGGGCGGCGCTTACGAACTGGCGGAAATGCGGGTGCATCTCGGGCGCGCCCCCGGTAATGTCCAACGTGGTCGCCCCCGCGCTACGTGCCGCTGCCAGCACCGCGAGCATGGTGGGCCAGCTCATCTCTTCCGTCCGCTTCGGCGACGATTCGACATGACAATGCCGGCACGCCAGATTGCATCGCAGTCCGATGTTCACCTGCACCGTACCAATGCCCGCAGCATCCAACGGCGCGCCCCATTGCGCCCGCACCGCCTGATCGAAGGCATTGTCCATCTGCAACAACGGAAGTGACAGCGACATCGGCGACATCCACAAGCGGTTCCGGTTGCGCATCTCACAGACGCGCTCGCCCATTCTAGCCCGCCCGGTTTTGCCGGGGCCACCAGTAAACGCCGTAAAATTGCTGTCGGGGGCACTGGCACCTGGGGCCACTGGTACCGAGATTCAAACGTCGCGCCCCAACGAAAAAGCCCTTCAACGCACGCGTTGAAGGGCTCATCGTCTCGGACAGCGGAGAGGGGGGGATTCGAACCCCCGGTACAGGTTTACCCCGTACAACAGTTTAGCAAACTGTCGCCTTAAGCCGCTCGGCCACCTCTCCGGACGCGTTGCAGTTTATTCGAGGCGGCCAGAAAGGCAAGGGGTAACGTAGTGGCCGCGTTGCGCCTTGCATCGGGTGGGCGGGGCGCGTTCAATGGTGGGTGGTATGGGCAATACTTTTCGGATGGCGGTCGTTGGTTTGGGTGGGTACGCGGGCTCGATGGCGGAACTGTTGACGGCGTACACGAAGCAGGCGGGCGCGACCGTTTCCTTCGTCGCCGCGTGCGACCCCAACCTGGCCCAGCACGCCGAGCGCGTCCAGCGACTACGTGATCAGGGCGTGAAGGTGCTGGACCGCTTCGAAGATGTGCTGAACGAGCCGATCGACGCCGTCTGGCTACCGCTGCCCATCCAACTGCATCGCCCGTTCACCGAGCAGGCCCTGGCCGCCGGCAAGGCGGTGCTGTGCGAGAAGCCGGCCGCCGGCAGTTTGCAGGACGTCGACGCGATGATCGCCGCCAGCGAGCGGGCGAACCGCCCCGTGGCAATCGGTTTCCAGGACGTCTACGACCCCACGATGCTCCAGTTGAAGCGGCGCCTGCTCGACGGGCTGATCGGCGACATCACCGCGACGCGCCTCATGGCCTGCTGGCCGCGCGACAACAGCTATTACGCGCGCAGCGGCTGGGCGGGGCGCGTGAAGGTGGAGGACGCTTGGGTGCTCGATAGCCCGGCGAATAACGCGCTGGCGCACCCCGTGAACCTGGCGCTCTACCTGCTGGGCGACGAGTCGCACCGCTGGGCGGAACTGCGATCGGTCGAGGCCGAGTTGTACCGCGCCTATCCTATTGAAAACTTCGACACCTGCAGCATCCGCGTCGCCACCGGCAAGGGCCCGCTGTTGACGCAGTTCACGCACGCCTGCCGGCGGCAGATCCACCCGGTCATCCACATCGAAGGCACCGCCGGTCGGGTGGCGGTCGAGCTGTTCGGGGCCGTGCACATCACCACGGCCAATGGCACCGAGACGGTCCCGCGTTCATCGAACAACCGGTTCGACATGGTGCGCAACTTCGCCAATTGGGTGCAGGGCCGCCCCTGCGATTGCACGGTGACGAGCGTGCGCGACGCGCGGGCGCACGCGATGGTCATCAACGGCGCCGCCGAGGCGACTGCCGTCCGCGACGTGGCGGGGCCCTACGTGGAACACGGGCAGATGCCGACCGCGGGCGTCGGCCGATGGATCACCGGCATCGAAGACGCCATCACGCATGCCAACGAACATGGCCAGATGCTGCACGAATCGAAGCAGGCGCCGTGGACCGCAGCGCCGGGCACACTGTCGCTGCAGGGTTATTCATCGTTCACAGGCCCGCCGCCGACTATGCGATAAGCGCACTCACGCGCACTGTTGCTCGCGCAACGGAACGCGAAGGCTTTATCGATAGTCACTACGGCCGCGTTCTGGCGATTCGGCACCCGTTCCCGTATCGTTTTTTGATTCAACATGACGAACACCGACACAACGTCCTCACCGCTCCCCGTCGCCGTCATCGGTTGCGGGCGAATGGGCCGGCTGCACGCGCGCGTCTACTCGCAGATCCCGCAGGTGAAGCTCGTCGGCGTCTACGATGCCAACCTCGAATCCGCCAAGGCCACCGCCAGCGAGTATGGCGGTGAAGGGTTCGACTCGATCGACCGCCTGCTCGACCGCGCCCGCGCCGTCACCATCGCCACGCCCACCACCACGCACCTGGCCCTCGCCACCGCCTGCATCACGCGCGGCGTCGCCTGTCTGGTTGAAAAGCCCCTCGCCAAAGATGTCGCCGAGGCCAGGCAGATCGCCGACCTCGCGCGGCAGCACAACGTCACCGTGCAGGTGGGGCACATCGAGCGCTTCAACCCCGCCGTGCGCGCGATGGCGCGGCTGAACGTGGCCCCGCGCTTCATGGAGGTCATCCGCATCTCCCCGCTCACGTTCCGCAGCATCGACGTCGGCGTGGTGCTGGACATGATGATCCACGACATCGACATCATCCTGAACCTCGCCGGCTCACCGGTCAAAACCGTCGACGCCGTCGGCGTCGCCGTCATCGGTGAACACGAGGACGTCTGCAACGCCCGCCTCACGTTCGACAACGGCTGCGTCGCCAACCTCACCGCCTCCCGCCTCGCCCTCAAGACCGAGCGCAAGCTGCGCGTCTTCAGCCCCGAGGCGTACGTCTCCATCGACTACCAGAAGCGCCACGGCATGCTCGTGCGCAAGGGCCCCAACATGGCCGCCGTGCGGGACGCCGTCGCCGCCATGAAGCGGGGCGAGACGCACGACCTCTCCGGCCTGAACCCCGACGGCCTCGTCGAGATGGAAGAACTCGCCATCGACGACGTCGAACCCCTGCGTGCCGAGCTCGACGCCTTCATCGAATCCGTCACCACCGGCCAGCGCCCCCACGTCAACGCCGACGACGGCCTCGCCGCCGTCGAGACGGCGACGCGCATCGTGCAGGCGATCACGCGCTGACCGGCGGGTGGCACAGGTTGTGTACTCACAACCTGTAGTGCCGTGCGGCCCGCACTGTCGACGCTGCGGGGTGGCAGGATCAGTCTTGTAGGGTCCGCTCGTACCCCTGCGGACCGCCTCTCGTCCGGGGGAGAAGAACGGTCCGCAGGCGTACCAGCGGACCCTACGTTACTAGACTGGTAACGTGCGATGGTCGGTATCGCCTTACGCAGCTGATTCGTAGCACGAGTGGCAATGCGAAAAGACATTACTGTGTTAATAGGCATCGCGACAGCAGGGTTATTCATCGCTGCAGCGCCGTACTTCGATCTGTACAAACGACGCAGCGTGCTCGACCGCCTCACGGAGCAGCGACAGAAACTGACGTCAGATCCGCATGATCGTTATGCGATGAACGAGTTGATTGATTCGTTGAAGTCACATAACAGCCATGAACGATCAACTGCAGCTGCCTGTCTGAGGCAGCTTGGTAGCGTCGCCGAACCTGCGGTGCCGGCGCTAATCGAGGTGGCCAGAAGTAACGATCCGTATGCCGCACGCGAATCGGTGATCGCGCTAGGTGAAGTAGGTGGGCCAGCGGCAAGTTCGCTTCCGACTTTGATCGAGCTGATAAAGACAAAGCCCGACAGTTTGGGAGCCTACGCCGCAGACGCGATAGGGAAGATCGCAGACGTTTCGGACGACGAAGCAAGGTTGGTGCTTGAGCATGCTACTAAGGGTGAAAGTAGCTTGTTAAGGGACAGTGCTACTGCCAGCTTACAAAAGCTACAACTTAAGCACAGGGCGGGAACGCTGGGGCCGCCCACCAACTAGTCTTGTAGGGTCCGCAGGAGTACCAGCAGACCCTACGAAGCTGATCGTCGTGCTCGACGACCGCGCGCTGCCGAAGGTCGGCGGCGCCACGATGATCGGGTTCTGGATCGGCGTCGCCGTCGTGATGTTTCGCCGCCCGCACGATCCCAGCCCCCGCGACCTGCTCTACATCCGCTGGGGCTACCCCGCGATGCTGATCCTCGTGCTCGTCTGCCTTCCCCTCACCGGCGTGCTGCGGGGGTAGTCGAAACTCAGTGAAGTAGGGTGTGCTTCAGCACACGTCTTGGTGACGCCGACAGATCGTGTGCTAAAGCACACCCTCCTCCACTGACCGACGGTATGCTGGTCGGGGTGAGACGCGTTCTGATCAATGGCGTGGCCGTCCTGTCGGCGGTGCTCTTCGTGGCGGCGGGGGGGATGTGGGTGCGGAGCCAACTCGTGGCCGAGGGAGTTACCCGCGGGTTCGGCTGGTTCTCTCTCATGGCCGCGTCGAGGTTTGGGCGGCTTTCGATTGAGCTGAACTATTCTGCTCACAACCAGCCGTTTCTTTACGAAGCGCGATGGGGTGTCTCCGAAGAAGCCTACTTCGATATGAGTACGCATACGCTCGGCTTCGGTTTCCATCACAATCCTAGCACAGTCTTCGGGCCAACGGTTTTCCTCTCCGTTCCCTACTGGTACCTGCTCATCCTCTTCGCCATCCTGCCCCTCATCCGCTGGGGGATGCAGCAGCGCGTTGTGGTGGGCGGGGTGTGCCGTCAATGCGGCTACGACCTGCGCGCCACGCCCGACCGCTGTCCGGAATGCGGGGCGGTGGCGGGCGGGACGACGGAGCGGGCGGGGCGCGGCGGGGCGCGGCCCGGGGCGGGTGACCCTTGAGTCTTGTAGGGTCCGCTGGTACGCCCGCGGACGACCATTCCCTCGGCTAACGAAAGCGGTCCGCAGGGGTACCTGCGGACCCTACGAGACTGCATCGGCAGGTTATCTGCCCGTGTTACCGCCACTGGTACGCAGCCGCGTTAGCCACAACATCAGCGGCATCACGCTCCAAGAAAGCGAACTGCTGTTGGAGCGCGGAGGAGGCCTCGCGAGCGGACGCCGCAAGATCGCTCTGCCGCCAATGCCGATCCGCGACAGCCTCCACCCAAATCTCGTGGAACAGTTGTGCGTTTACGGCATCGAGCGACGCAGCGATCGAATCCCGAAACAACCAGGGTGACCTCATGTCGAAGCGCCGGATAGCAGCCACGATGGTCCCGTTCGATTCCATGTGCCGAGGGCAGAGAACTACTATTACATCGTCCCCGTAGACGTATTATCCGCCGCCCCGAGCAGCGTCATCTCCGGCAGGTTATAGCGGCGAATCTCCGACCGCAATCAAATGGTTGTGGGAGATAAGGGCTCGGGAGTTGAATCACGATTTGACTCCCGACCCCTTATCTCCCGCCGCCCGCCGTACCTCCGCCGTCAGACCTTCGGAACGCGGCTGCGCTCAAGGTCGAGATATTCCCAGCGAGCACCGGGATACAACTCCGCGCGGAGCCGCGCGAGCGTCTCGGCATCGTTGAACAACTCCGCGTACGCGAAGAACGGCACGCCCGGCCCCTCCGTGTAGTCCATGACGCTCAGGACGATCCGCGGATCGGTGATGATGTTCTGCCGGACGTGCAGCATCGCGCGGACGAAGATGCGTGCGATCTCCTCTTCCTGCCCGCGGCCTTCTAGCGGCGCGAGGAGGTCGTTGGGTTCGTCGAACAGGTCTTCCCGGTAGAAGTAGTACCCGCAGTCGGCCGGGCTCCACCTCTCCTCCTTGTGCCTTGACCGTGCTCGCTGTGCTTCGGTGAGCACGGCCGCACGGCAACTCTGGAAGATGTCGTGCATCAGGAAGAAGCCGTAGATCCGCTCCGAGGCGAGTTCTGACAGCGCCTCCTTAGCTGCCGCTTCCATCGATCGGCGTACCGCCTCGTCCAGCTTCTGGAGCGTCGTCATTGGACCCCCGGCGGAGCATAACTAGTGATTGATCCGACCGGCGCGCGCCGATCAGCGTGCCGCCGGTGGACATTAGGCGCAAGCGGCAACTGGCGGTCAAGCGGGAAGTTACGGGCGGTGGCGGGGCGGGGCGGGGCGGGGCGGGCGGGATGATATCGCGCCGGGGGGGCTGCTGGGGCGAGGAAGGATAACGGGACAGGTCCAATTACTCATTTCACTGGACCTGTCCCGTTATCTGTTCCCGCCGCTACACCGATTCGATGTGCGTCACCTTTTCCGTCCTTTATCGATCCCGTGGATGTCTCCTTTTTCGTGCGTGTCCAGTGGAAGTTCCTCAAAGGTCACCCTGCCGTCCACCGTCCGACGTATGAACCTGCCATCGAATCGACCGGCCACGATCTTCAGGTACACCGTCGGCACGTCCCATGCCTGCCCGGGACTCGGGTTTCCAAGCTTAAACGTGACGTATAGGACGACCTCGCCGCTCGGGCCCACGCTCGCCACGAGCAAGGCCGTGTTGACCATTGGCCGGTCGAGGTCGAGTAGCGCTGCTGGCGGTACTTCCACGCGAAATCGCTCGTTGCTCAGCGTTACGGCCGTGACCCGGCGGGCGCCCTTGCCTTCGTCATCTGCCGACGACTCGATGACGACCGTCGTCGGCCCCAATTTCCCGAACGTAGTGGTCGTGAAGCTGACTCGGTCCCATGGGACGATGTCCTCCTCAGTCGCCCTCACGGCGAGCGTGCACATCGTCCCGACCACCAGTAGTGCGAGTAACAGTGCAGGAGGCATTGGCATCATCCTTATGATGTTGCGCCGGTTGGCTGTTTCACCAGTTTCTATGGAGGGTCTAAAGGGGTCGAGAGTCATTGTTCCACCGCATTATAGACTCCCGACCCCATTATCGACCCCCACAGGTTGGGCGTACCAACCCGTGCCACCCGCCGGGCGCCTCACTTCCCAGCCGCGTCTTTAGGCAGAACATCGTGAAGCGCTTGGACGATCTGCGCGTGCACGCGCTGCGTTTGGGTGACGATGAGATGGCCGTCAAGCTCGCGGATCGAGCCGATTGGTCCGCCGGCCGCTTTCCAGGACAGCGGGTCGAGCCCGCGGACGCGCTGGGCGACGGCCTCTACATCTTCGGCGCGCGACGCGTCATTCGTGATGGCAGCTCGAATGTCGTAGACCGTCGTCCAAAGATTCGCCGCCAGGTCATTTGAAGTGGAAACGACGATCGTGCCCTTGTCGAGCTGGTGACCCAGGCTCACCTGCGTTCCGCCGACATGATCCAGCAACGTAGTGAGCGCCTCGTCAATCGAGCGATCCGACAAGTCGATCGTCACGGGCAGATCTTTCGTCGCTCGTGCTTTTTCAAGGACGTCCCAGTTCACGAAAATCGGTCGTTGCCCGGCCAGTTGCAGGGAGTTAATCGCGCTCTCGAAGGATGCGCCGCGGAGGATCATCGCACCCGTCCGTCGTTCAAGTTGCGTGGCGGGCTGCGTTGCAGTCCGACTCGAAGGCTGAGTTGTTGCCGCCCCCGACAACATGAACATCGTGCCCAGGCTTGCGATCGCGCCGACGATCACCCATGTACTGATCGACTTCGGACTCATGGTGGCCTCCAAAATTCAGTCCTCGCGGGGCAAAGGAACGGAAAAGGGGACATCCAGAATATCCACACAGGATCGTTGACGGGCCAACACCGCGAACGGATATTCTGGATGTCCCCTTTTCTGGTCCCTCCTGCGGACCGCCTCTCGGTCGGGGACGGGAACGGTCCGCAGGAGTACCGGCGGACCCTACGTCACTGCAAACATCCCTCGAAAACCAGGTCGCGGATGTTTTCGGGGAACGGGTCGCTGATCTCGTGTCCCCGCACATAAAGTGAAACCTCTAGAATATCAGGAGAGTACAAATAAGCGTCGTATGGTCTTGGGGGATTGATCCTATCAGCCGGAAGCTTTATCTCGGTTACGGAACCAATTGCCATGGCCGTAACGCCGCGGTAGCGAAAGTGTATCTCAACACTTTCATTTCTGAGATTCTCACCGATGTAGCCAGCAACTAGCGTTTCATCGTTAGTCTCATTTTTCGAGAAAATGATAATTGAATGGCGTTCGCCATCCACCTCTTGAATCCAGTTTAGGTGACAATCACAGTCCTTGAGAACTCGTTTCGCATCGACCAGCTCTACGTCGATCACCATTACTTTCCAAGCTGCGCGGATCCCATCCGCGAGCTTCCGGAGTATTGCTCTAGGTGATGCGGACGTGAACACGATTGTGTCACTACTCGATGAATCCATTGAAATCTCCTACAACAGTCGATGTTGTAGCGCAACCCATTAGCGAATCCCAGACAACCCACCAATCGGCCCCTTCCTCGGTAGCGCAACGACCAGAAAAGGGGACATCCATCTTTGTTTGCTATCCCGCATTACGTCGTGAGTGCTGCCCTACCTCGGGCGGTGAGGAACAATGCGGGCCAACCATTGGTCACCGTCGACTGCACGAACTGAATCCTCTCAAGCGCTGCGATCTCCCGAGCGAGTTCCTCCTCACCGACCTTCACCGAAGCCTTGATGGTACGCATACCGCGTCATGGCCCGCAATGGCGGCCACGGGCTAATCCGAAGAAGCAAGAAAGACGTCTTTAAGAAGTAGACCCAAAAACCCCCGAACGATCGGGCGACGAATCACGCGACGGCGCAGTTCGCAGCAGGATGAGCGAGAGCAACCCCGGCCAAATTCGAATAACCCGCGGGAGCGTGCCCTGAGCGATCAGGTCATTCACTCCGCCATTTGGAATGAGCCAACCGGGCGTCTTGTAAAGTTGAATAAGGCCGGGCCCCGTAGTCAGACACCACGGCCCGTGACCTTGAATAGTGGTCTGACCCTCACCCGCGCGATCCCGGTGCCAAAGCGAACGATTTACCGCTTGACGAAGGAGCCTTCATAGTGGCTGGTTATGTCGCCCGCCGCGCGGCTCTCATTCGCGCCACGAGCAAATCCACAACACGCGCTCGCCGGCGTCACCTTCACACCACGCGTTGTCGCTGGAGACCAGGAACTCGGCAAACCGCGCCGCTGCTTCGTCCGGATTGAATGCCACCCGCATCGCGTGTGCGAACTCGGATCGCTCGGCCAGCGATCTTGCCGCATCGAAGTCACCGCTTGCGAGCAACTTCAAAACCTGAGCTCGTACCTCGTCGAACGCGCGAAGCCGTGAATCCTTCTTCTCGGTGCCGCTCGTCAAGCGGCCCTTACGGTCAACGGCGCGGGGAGTCGTCCACAACAGGAAGGCGCTGTGTTGCGGCTTCCATACGTTCGCGATGGCGCGCTCTGCCCCCGGCCGCATCTTGTCGAGCCACGCGGCCCGCGTTGGATCGTTAGGGTGAGTGGCTGCTTCGGGCGACATAACGGACCAACGTTCAATGGCCGGCACCGCGCCGATCGACTTAGAGACTATCAAAACACCCGACGCGGGGCCGGTCCATTGCAGCGTCTGGTTATGCAGCGGCTGGACGCCGGAACCGCGCTGCTCAGTCGTCCTCGATATAAACCGCCGCACCACTCTCTGTGCGGCTGCGAAGGAACTCGGCAATCGCTGCGGCACAACGAACGCACTCCTGCGTCGTCACTCCCGCGACGTGCGGCATCAGGTCCGACTCCGTCACCCGGGCGAGCAGGTGGATTAGTTCGGCCGCGTCCGAATCGGTCAACTCCTGCGTTCCCGCTGAATATGCGTCGGCCCAGCCCGTGAGCGTGTTCCAGTCTGCCACCACCTTCGGGATGGCCGCGTCCTCTCGCTGCGCGCGGTCGAGGGCTGCGCAGAACAGCGGGTGAATGAACCGGTCACTCACTGGCAAGCTGTCGTCCCAAAAGCCTTCGACGGGCGGGCCGTAGAAGACCACCCCGCTGTCGTCGCCATAGGTCCCGTGCGCGAAGTTGTCGGTATCGGCGGTGGGCATCGCTTCCCGCTGCATAACTACTAATATATCGTCCCCGTAGACGTATTATCCGCCGCCCAAAGCGGCTTCATCTCAGGCAGGATATATCGCCTAATCGCTGGCCGCAATCAAACTGTTGTTGCATGATTGTTTGGGCGATGGTAGGTATCTGCCATGAAGCTGCATCAACAGTTCGTTCGCGTCGCGGCGAGGGAGCGGTTGGCGGGAAACACGGTCGACGTGTACTGGATGTGGGTCGATCGGTTCCTGCGGTTCCACAAGCGGGGCGACGACTGGCGGCACCCGCGCGAGCTG